>JAOTTZ010000362.1 GCA_029864165.1 Burkholderiaceae bacterium | reverse complement strand
TGGCACGTTGTCTTTGAGGGTTTGAACCTGGTATTGCTCGTCGTTGAATGCTCCATGCCCCAGCATCTCGCGGATCGTGAGGTGCTTGTTTACCAGTTCGTGCAGCCGGTCGTAGTCGATGTTCAAATCAATCCTGAGCACGCCACACACGAAGATCTTCCACAGCTCCATGCCGGGCCGACCGTTGTGCTTGTCAACTTTCGGCGCAACTTCGGCTTGCAGAAATTCAAAGATTTCGGCGCGCAACTCCTGGTTGACGTACAGATACTGCAGCCCCCTCAAAATCTGCGGAATGTCGTCGCGTGACTTCGGGTCAAGCTTGATCCGGGAAACGTCAACCTCACCTATTTGCATCTGTACGTTCTGCACGACCCGCATCGCTTGCTCCTCAGGGTTGAAATACCATTCGACATCGACCAGCATCACATCAAGCTCGTCGCCCCACCAATGAGTGGTGAACTCAACGGCATATGAAGATTATTTCGCGCATCAGTACCGATGTGCATCGCAGCCGAAGATTTCTCGCTTTGCCCACCGTAAAAAAACTATTTCCCGGGTAAATTCACCACAGTCGGCTCGCCTTGCCCTAACCTTGGCATCGATAACATCCTTGCTAAGCCCCGCAAACACAGGGGTTCGGGGGTTTTCGGTCAGGCACTAGGTAAGTGTCCTTGCCGTGCTGCGAACTGATTTCTCGATGTGGCGACTTCAGCTTCTCGTCGCTGTCATCGTTGTCACGAGCGTCGGCATCTTCACGCTGGAAGCCATACCGCAAGATCCGGCTTACCATGACTTCGCCGACTCCAGGCGCTTGCTGGGAATCTCTAACTTCTACAACGTCGCTTCCAGCGCGGCGTTCTTCTTCGTCGGGCTAGCTGGTCTTGCAGCGCTCAAAGTTGGCGAGCCACAAGGAGCGCTGCGGGCCTTGCAGCCAAGCTACGCTGCCTTGTTCGTCGCCACGACCTTGATTGGCATCGGCTCGGCCTACTACCATCTCGCACCGAGCAACGCCACCCTATTCTGGGATCGCGTCCCCATAACGTTTGCCTTGATGGCATTCGTCTGCGTTATTGTCGGCGAACACATCAATCCGCGGCTCGGCCGCGTCCTGCCGCTACCGCTGCTTTTGTTGGGCCTCGCAACGGTGCTGTACTGGCACCTTACCGAGCAGCACGGGCGAGGCGATCTTCGACCCTACATCCTGGTTCAACTTCTTCCTGTGGTGTTGGTGCCACTGATCATGCTGCTGTACCGTTCGCGGTTGACGCCAACTTGGCTGACTTGGTCGCCCCTCGTCGCCTATGCGCTCGCCAAGGCCTTCGAGACGATTGACGCTGCGACCTACCATGCCATCGGCATCAGCGGCCATACGCTCAAACACGTGATCGCTTCCCTTGGCCTCTTGCTCTTTGGTAGCGGCTGTTCGTGTTCGGCGACCGCAGCCGCTTGCCGACAAGGCCTGACCGGCTGCCGCGACTGCGCGGCGACGGTCACCCCGGCGGCAGTCGACGCCAAGCCCCCCCCCCCGAAACGGGTGGTTGATGCCGCGCTTCGTGAAACGCAATGAAACACAATGAAACAAGAGGCGTTGCCGCCGATGTCCAAACGCTAAACTTGAGGCGTCAATATAGTAGAGGAGGCCTTGAGATGCTGCACGCCGTCATTCACGAAAAGTGCCGGGTCGCGCTGTTGCTGACCGGCTTGGTTTTGGCGGCCAACCCGGCTGCGTCGCGGGCGCAAAACTTCACGATTCACGACCTGGTAGGAAAAACCACTTCGAGCATCGATCTGCGTAATCCGCTTGTTCCTGACATCCAGGACAGCGACGAAATCCTGCCGGTCCTCGACACACTCGCGTTCTCCGAGGTTCAGTCGCCCTTCGGCGAGGTCTTGGATGCGCGTGCCGCCGCGTTCCAGAATACGTTCGGCATCAACGCAGCCTTTGCAGAGCTGCGCCGATACGTCCCCGAGCTTCGTGACGGATTCAACATCACGGCCACCACCGAGTACCGGATTCGTGTCAAGTCCAACCAGAGCCTGACCAGGCAGGTGCCTTTTGAGTTCGTGATCAACAGCGGACAACTGCGCATCGACGACTACGAACGGTACACGCCCTTTGGATCCTTCGGCGGCGCCAAAGTTGAAGCTAGGATTGGCTTGGACGGCGTTCCTTGGGAGTTCTCGGCTCAATTGACCAAGGATACAAGCACCAATACGATGGTGGTAGAACTCGACAATGTGGACCCACTCGGTCTCGACATCTTTCCCGCATTGACGATCGAGTTTGTGGATGCCGACGGAGATGCCCTGGTCGACGACGCCGTCGTGAACATCCCGCAGATCAAGGGACTGGTGATGATTGACGGCAAAGACTTTTCTGGGAATGGCGTGGCCTTTTCGTATCAGATGGAAGCCGACTTCGAAATGGTCGATGTGGTTTTCAACGGCTCTGGCATTACCACCGGGCTGGCCGGAATCACCGACCCGTTCGCCTTGGGGACGCCCGACGACACCAGTGACGACCTTGGTGCACCATTCGATCCGGCGGGCGTGCAGTTTTTTCTCGACGGTCAGCCTCTCAGCGCCTTCCCGGTCCCCGAGCCGAGCACGGCGGCTCTGTTAGGACTGGGTCTGCTGGGCCTAGCGGTCAGGCTGAGGCGCGCGTAATTCACGCTCTCCCGTACCCAGCGCCAGTAAGCGAGTACGTGCTGGGCGGTTGATGTCGGAAGGCAAGGCACCCGCATATACCGCCAGGAGTGACAACCTGGTCCGGCTGCGGGCGCGGCCGTAGCAGACCCGGATCGGTAACGGCGCCATCGAGTGCGCCAATGCTCAACGCGCGACGCCCGCCGCCGTCGTGGATCGTCGGGTACCGGCGCAGTACCGCGTTGGTATTGGTGAGAGAGAACGCGTCTTCGCGCAACTTGCCAACGGCACTTCTGGCAAAACAGGAGGCGCCATGT
>JAOTTZ010000360.1 GCA_029864165.1 Burkholderiaceae bacterium | reverse complement strand
CGAACGCCGGCGCGGCATCGTTTCGCCGGCAAGCCCGACTCGAAGAACACTTGGCCGAGGCGCGCGAGCTTGTGCAAAAGCTCAAGACCCAAGTTGAGGCCGACCCAGCAGAGGCCTCGCGCCGAGAACAGGCGGCGCGGCTGCGCGCGGCACGGGAGCGTGAAGAGCACATCCGCGAGGCGCTGGCGCAGCTGCCAGAAGTCGCAGAGGTCAAGCGGCGCAATGGCAGCAAGCCCGAGGAGGCGCGTGCAAGCACCACTGACGCTGATGCCCGTGTGATGAAGATGGGCGATGGAGGATTTCGCCCCGCCTTCAATGTGCAGTTCGCCACCTCGTGTGAAGAGCAGGTGATTGTCGGCGTGGACGTGGTCAACGCAGGCAGTGACATGGCGCAGCTCGCGCCGATGGTCGAACAAGTCGAGGAGCGTCTCGGACATGCGCCCGATCAATGGCTGGTCGATGGAGGTTTCCCCGCGCATGCTCAGCTTGAGGCTGTTGCACACAAGACCGAGGTTTATGCCCCGGTGCCCGAGCCCAAAAAGGCCAAGGCCCACCAGGACAAGGATGGTGCCGATGCGGCCGCGGTCGAGCCTGTGGTGGACAAGCATGCGCCCCGAGACAGCGACAGCATCGCGGTGGCGAAGTGGCGTGAGCGCATGGCCACCGATGAGGCCAAGGCCCTCTACAAGGAGCGCGCTGCCACCGCCGAGTGCGTCAACGCGCAAGCCCGCAACCGGGGGCTACAGCAAATGCCGGTACGCGGCTTGGCCAAGGCCAAGTGTGTCGTACTGCTCTATGTGTTGGCGCACAACCTCATGCGCATGCTCAAGCTCGCACCTCAACTGATCGGCTGGGGCACAGCTACGTCCGCGATGGCCGCAAAGGGTGCATGAGACGCCGAGAAGGGCAAGAACTGCCTAATAATTAAGCAGGTTTGAGGATTTGGCGCCGATTTGCGGCTTCGCTGCCGAGATTTCTTCTTGTGACAGCCCAGTTTTTCAACGTGTCATTCAACAGCTCGCTTGGCGGGGAACTTGAAAAGTTCTCAGCCTCTGAGGTTTCAGCGGCGGCTAAAGTCCCAGTTCCGCTTGTACTGGGAAGTAGTTTGGAGGAGGCAGCCGCCAGCTTGCAGTCGGCCAAGTTGTTGTTCAGAACGACACGGACGGCTGATTCGGGCGCAGCAGTCGGACAGGTGGTAGGCCAAGATCCAGAGGCCGGAGTTTTAGTGGCGGATGGGACCACTGTGGTGCTGTTGGTGGCCGGCTCGCCGGCGGTGAACCCGACGCGAAGCGGTGACGGCGTGATTTACACCGTCACCGACAGCGGTAACTTGATGTGGCGCCGCCACGAGGGGCAGGGCGACGGCAGCTTCAAGTGGACGTCGAATACCGGGAAGAAGGTAGGCAGCGGGTGGAAGTTTCCGCACGTTTTTCCCGGTGGTGACGGCGTGATTTACGCCGTCAAAGACAGTGGCGACTTGATGTGGTATCGCCATGAGGGTCGGGGCGACGGCAGCTTCAAGTGGGCGTCGAATGTCGGGAAAAAGGTAGGCAGCGGGTGGAAGTTTCCGCATGTTTTTTCTGGCGATGACGGCGTGATTTACGCCGTAACGGACAGTGGCGACTTGATGTGGTACCGCCATGAGGGCCGGGGCGACGGTAGCTTTAAGTGGACGTCGAATACAGGGAGGAAGGTCGGCAGCGGGTGGAAGTTTCCGCATGTTTTTTCTGGCGATGACGGCGTGATTTACGCCGTAACGGACGATGGCGACTTGATGTGGTACCGCCATGATGGGCGTGATGATGGTAGCTTTAAGTGGGCGTCGAAGGTCGGCAAGAAGGTCGGCAGCGGATGGAAGTTTCCGCATGTTTTTTCTGGCGGTGACGGCGTAATTTACGCCGTAACGGACACGGGCGAGTTGATGTGGCGCCGCCACGAGGGTCGGGGCGACGGCAGCTTCAAGTGGGCGTCGAATGTCGGCAGGAAGGTCGGCAGCGGATGGAAGTTTCCGCACGTTTTTCCCGGTGGTGACGGCGCGCTTTGACGCAGGGCAGAAGGGCGGCGCACCAGAGGTAGCCGGCGGGGTAGCAGGCTTGGGCCGCCGGTGGGGGTTTTGCTAGTGCGTGCGGTTCCGGCGGCTTTTCGCGCTTGCAATTCCCACGATGCCCGCAAGACCAAGCCCGAATAGGGGCAGCGAGCCTGGCTCAGGAATCACCGCAATCCACGCTTCCACCTGACCATTTGGATTGATGCCGTTGCCAACAATGCGGGTGCCATCAAAAGAAATATCGACAGCGTCTTTTAAGGTCCAACCGTCCAAGTCCAGACTGAACTTGTCCGCAAGAAACGCCTTTAGACTCTGGCTCCCCGCTTTCTCTTCCCAGATAAGCGCCTGCGTGACGTCACCAGTTCCGCTGACGCCAACGATGACGGCGCCATCAGCAGATACTGCTGTCGCCGAGCTAAATGTTTCGCCGGGAAGAATCCCGAGGTCTGTCATGCCTGACTCGCTGGTCCAGCGAAATGCTTGCACGTCTTGCATAGGTGGGTAGGTAGGCCCCCCTGCGACTTCTCACCAATGTAGGCCGGCCGGCCCAGTAGTTTGTGCCGCTGTCTGGGCAGCCCTAGCTCTTCGTGCACGTACCACGACGCACAGCAAAGCTCAGCACGCCCAAACCGGCCAGCATAAGCGCGTAGGTTTCGGGTTCAGGAACGGCGGCGATGTTCATCGTGAGCAGCAGCGGGTCGTGGTCAGACACCTGGTCGATGAACTCCGCGTTGGCGTGCACGATGTCATACGCCAGCTCGCCCTTGGCCAGCAGATTGGCCGAGACGAACATGTGGTCCAGCGCCTCGAGATTGCCTTCAAAGTTGTAGGTGTAGCGCTCGCCCTCTGGCAGCAGGCTGGTCAGGTTGGTGAGGCCGGCGTCGGTGAGCGGCTGCAGCGTGCTGGCGAATTGGAGGTCG
>JAOTTZ010000361.1 GCA_029864165.1 Burkholderiaceae bacterium | reverse complement strand
GAAGCGATGCGGTGCGGAGCGTCGCGCAGTAACCCATTTGCCGAGGCAAAAACGTTGCGTTGCGTGGCGTGGCGGAGCGGGGCGGGGCGGGGAGCCGCGATGCGATGCGCGGTGTTGCGGGGCGTAGCGTAGCGATCATAGCCCGCCGACAAACGGCGAGCAAGAACATTTTGCCCGGCTCGATCAACCCAACCTCAAAATCGGCCCGACATCGCACCCATGCCGGAAAATCTGAACGCCTGTCGTCCCGTCGACCAAGTCGAACAGCCGCATGACAAACTCGCCGTCCTCGGTCTCGTCTTCGGCGTACAACTCGACAACCTCGCTTTGGTGCACTTGAAGCTTCAAGCTCTCGACGTAATCCATAGTCATTTTGCGTCTCTCCCAGGCTTCACGCAAAGCTGCCATGCGTCGCCACCGTCGCCAGGCTTCTGTTGTGTCTCTCTCAGCGCGCACCACATACCGCCGCTGTGCGTGACGATCGCGTTTTTATCGTACCTGCGCCCGGACTCGTGAACGCCGCAGTACGCCAACGGCGCCTTCTCAACGCTCGCAAGACGCTGCTCGACAGCGGCCAACCTCGCGCCGATGGGCGTGAGCGCCTTACCAAGGTACGAGTGCAACCCGTCGACGAACTTTTCAACGTCAACTGTCATTGCGGCACCTCGCTGGTTTCACTGATCGCGCCTTGCAACACGCAGCTCGCGCCATTGAACAACCTCGCAAACGCGGCCTCGGGTGGCATGGTTACCGCTTCGGTCGGCTGCATGACAACGCTACCGTCGGCGCAAAACTCGGGCGGGTGAAGCGGTATCAGTTGCAGCTCGCGCCCGGCTGCGTTTAGGACTTTCAATTCGTAGCTCACGGTGTCTCCAAGGGTTCAATGATCGCGTCGCTGATCCTGCCGAACTCGTCGCGGTTAACGGTTAGGCGATACGCGATAGGCTTGCGCTCGGGGATCTCGACAACGACAGTAGGCGCGGGTACTTGCGGCACCACAGCCAGCGGTGGCGCGGGTGGCGTGGACAGTGCCTGCCGCGTGGCCCGCAGGCTGGTGTTAATGCTGGCGACGCTCACTGCCGGCCCTCCAACCTCGCCAGGCGCGCAACGAGTGCGGCATTGATCGCGGCGAGCTGCTCCAGCGCCTGCGTCAACTGCGCGACGTCCTTCGCCATGGATGCGGCCTTGCGCGTTAGCACGTCAACTCCAGCCGCTGCCTGCTCGGCCTTCGCTGCCGTCGGTGCGACAACAACTTTTGCGGTGTCGCCGAAGTGGCTCAACAGGCGCGGCCCTAGGTTGGGGCCCAACTTTTCGATCAGCGCGGCGTGCACCGACTTCTTGCCCGAGTCGTCAGGCGCGGCCTTCGTTTTCAACCACTCCTGGTGGACAGCGGCAGCACGCGACTCTGCGTGATACGACTCGATCATGGTGCTGCGCCGTAGTTCGCGCCCTCGATAACGACAACGGACGCGGACTCGGCAGCCTTCCAGTTGACGGCGCGAGTGATCATTAGGGCGGTCGTTTCGGACTGAAACAACGAAACGGGAACCGTGTTTGCAGCAACCGGCGTATCAGTGGCGCCGGCTGGCGTGTTCGACATTTCAACCATGCCGACAGTGCTGCGGCGGACGGTAAACCCTTCGTCGACCAACGCAACCTTGTTCGCGTCGATCAATATCAACAACCCACCGCTTGAGTCAAACGGCACGCTCTCAGACACGTAGCACGGCAAACCGGCCAGACTGCCACCACGCGCGCCAAGGTTGGCACCTACGCCACCGTTACCGCTTCGGATGCCAGCTTGAGCAGCCGTTCGTGGGTGGCATATCCAGCTTGCCGTAGTCAGGTCACCGCTGAACACAGCCAACGCGGCTTCAGCGTCGTCGGCCAGGTCACCACCCGAAGTTATCGGTGACGCGCCCGAAGTCACAGACGCGGGTGTTGAGTCAGAGCCACTGTTCGACGGATCAACAAACGCCCAGTCCGACAACGACACGGCAGCGCTTATCAGGTCTTGCAGAAACCGCTGCTCGGCGCGCGGGTCAGCGCTATTCAACAATTCGTTGCTGACGATGGTCAACGCAGCAACCTTCTTGCTGAACATGGTAAGCCGGTCGAACGCTTGCCTTGAAACTGGCGTGGCTTTGCTCTGACCAACCCAATACGCCGTCGCGCCGGAACCGAACCCGATAACAGGCACACGGGGAGGTACGCGGCTTAGGTTCAGCTTGCCAAGCAAGTCTAGGCCGTTAACCACGTCGAGAAACTCCGAACTTGGCTCGTTGCTGGTGCCGACCAGCGCGCTGTAGTCGGCGTCCGTTGTCTCGCCGCCTGAAATACTGGCGCGCAACTGGAGCACCGGCCCGGATGAGTTGCCCCAACGGGCAGCGGCAAAGCGCAATGCTTCGGACTCGTTGGCCGTCGCGCCTCGGGCAATTGCGGTGCGGGCAAACGTCAGCCCAGGTCGTACATATTGCATGGAATCACCTCGAAATATTGATGTGCTCATGGTGCCCGAACGCTGGCCTATGCGCCATGTTTCGGTGTTGTGCTGCGTGGCCTTGGGTGTTGTTGCGTGCAACTATTCGCAGCGGTGCGACACGATCCACCGCGCTAAGTCGTTCAGTGAGTAGCTCACCCGACTCCCACCACCACCCAGGCGATAGTGTGGCGGTGCACTGCCTTCGCTGCGCTTGTTGCACAGCGTCCCAGGCGATAGGCCCAACAAGCTAGCGGCGGTTTCTTCGGTACAGCGCCCGTCACCGCTGACCCATGCGCCACAGTCATGGCAACTGCGCAACAGCGCCAACCTGCAGGACTCGACTCTTTCGGACTCATTCATACCTAAACCTTTCGTGAAACTCTCTCTCGCGCGCGCGCGCGTACCGAGCGCCAACCACTGGCCAACCACCTACCAGCCCAGGGGCGGCCAGGGGCCAAACGTGGATCAGCCAGGGGCCAACCCAG
>JAOTTZ010000359.1 GCA_029864165.1 Burkholderiaceae bacterium | reverse complement strand
GTTGTTTCTCGCTTTGTTCGGCTTGGTCCGGCGCGCAGATCTGACGATGCGAGAGCAGCGTCGTCAGTTGGTAGACAACGAGACACTGGCCGCCATTGGCGAAATGAGTTCGGTGGTTGCGCACGGAATTCGCAACCCACTGGCCGCAATCCGCAGTTCCGCCGAGCTCTTACAAGATAGCGACTCTAAGCAAGCACGCAGTGCGGCAGTGGACATCGTGGAGCAGTCAGACCGGCTGGGCGCTTGGTTGCGTGAATTATTGTCCTACACCCGAGAGCTCCACGGCGAGCCAACCCCTGTACCGCTGCAACCGCTGGTGCAGCACTGCTTAGAAGAGTTTGGCCGCCAGATGCAGGCTAGCAACGTTGCAGGCCACACCGACTTGCCCTCCGATCTACCTACGGTGCGTGGCGACGCAATGCTACTGGGACAAGTGCTTCGCAGCGTGCTAGCCAACGCCATCGAGGCCATGAGCGCGGGCGGTCAGATCATCGTGCGCGGAGTCTCTCTGGCTAGCAGCGGGCAGGTGATGCTGAGCGTCGAAGACAGCGGCCCGGGGATGACTGATGCAGAGCTGGTTCGCGCGGGTAGGCCATTTTTCACCACCAAGCCGCATGGCTTAGGGGTAGGGCTAGCGCTGGCGCGACGCGTGATGGAGCGCTTTGGCGGTCGGTTGGAGATTGAAGGTTCACGCGGCCGCGGCACCATTGTGCGGCTGTACTTACCGACGGCTTGAAACTGAGGAATCATCATGTCGCGCGCAATCCTGCTGGTTGAAGACGAGGCCACGCTGGCCAAAAACATGAGCACCTACTTGCTACGCTCGGGCTACGAAGTGCGCGTGGCGGGTAGCGCGGAGGAGGGGCTAACGCAATTGGAGACCTTTTGCCCCGACGCGGTGGTGCTTGACTTCAACCTACCGGGTCTTAATGGCCTGCAAGCGCTGGAACGCATCAACGCCTTGGGCACGGGCACCCACGTGGTGATGCTCACCGGTCACGGTAGCGTCGAGCTTGCAGTGGATGCCATGAAGGCCGGCGCATATGACTTCTTAACCAAACCGGTGGCCTTGAGCAAGCTGCGCGTGGTGCTGGAGAGAGCTTTCGGCGCGACGCAACGCGATAACGCGCTGGCGTATTACAAGCGTCGCGACGCTGAAGGCGTGCTGCACGACGGCTTGTTGGGTGAGTCGGCCCCAATGAATCGACTCAAGAGCGACATCGCGCAGCTGCTGGATGCTGAAAGTCAACTCCGCGACGCCGATCCACCGCCCGTGCTGGTGCTCGGCGAAACCGGTGCCGGCAAAGAAGTGGTAGCACGAGCGTTGCACTTTAGCGGCGCACGGCGCGACCATCCGTTCGTGGAACTGAACTGCGCTGCCCTGCCCGCGCAACTGCTGGAGTCCGAACTGTTCGGTCACGAACGCGGCGCCTTTACCGACGCGCGCGAGCGCAAGCTGGGCTTGGTGGAAACAGCAGATGGCGGCACGCTATTCCTTGATGAAATTGGCGACATGGACGTTGCCGTGCAAGCCAAGCTTCTCAAGCTGCTGGAGGATAAGACCGTTCGCCGACTGGGTAGCTTGCGAGAACAATCTGTGAACGTGCGTATCGTCGCGGCCACTCACCGCCCGCTTGAGACTTTGGTGCGCGAAGGGCGCTTTCGCGCCGACCTCTACTTCAGACTGTGCGTCGTGCAACTGCACCTGCCCGCGCTGCGCGAGCGCGGTAGCGATATCTTGCTGTTGGCACAACGCTTCTTGCAGCACCATGCCGCGCGCTACGGCAAACCCACTCCGGCGCTGAGCAGTGGCGCCGAAGATGCCCTGCTCGCCTACAGCTGGCCCGGCAACGTGCGCGAACTGCGCAATGTCGTTGAGCAGGCTGTTTTGTTGCACCGAGGAGGTGCAATCCAGACGCAGCAACTCGCGTTGTCGTCGCTGGGCACGGTCCATGCGTCGGCCGCGTCCCCGACCACACCCGACTCGGCCGCTGTTCCGCTGGAGACAGACCTCACCTTGCCCGAGGTCGAACGCCAGACCCTGGTCGCGGCGCTGAAGCGTGCGGACTGGAATGTCTCGCGTGCAGCCAAAACACTGGGCATCTCGCGCGACACCATGCGCTACCGCATAGAAAAGTTTGGTTTGACCGCCGAGATGGCAGTAACTTTTGGTGACACACAAAGTTAGCCAGACACATGTATCGCCCTCGTGACATGGCACAGTCCACGCTACAGCGATATCGTTTTGAACCGATGGGTTGCAATGATGAGCGCTGATCGTAGCCTCGTGCGTGCGCTCAATGGTGCGGTCGTCCAACTGCTGCGACCGTTGTTTCGTGTGCTGCTGCGCCACAACATGTCGTTTACCGCTTTCACTGACCTGGCTAAGCGCGTTTACGTCGATGTGGCCACCAGCGATTTCCGTATACCGGGCAAGAAGCCGTCGATTTCGCGCGCATCTATTCTGTCCGGGCTCACCCGCAAGGAGGTGACGCGTTTGCTGTCGGAACCTATGGAAACCAGCGCGGAAAATGACCAGCGCTACAACCGCGCTGCGCGTGTACTTAGCGCCTGGGTGCGCGACCGTGACTTTCTTGACAGCAGTGGCGCACCGCTTGCCCTTGAAGGGCAAGGCGGTCCGTCGAGCTTTGCCGCGCTCGTCAAACGCTACAGCGGTGATATGCCTGTACGCGCCGTGCTCGACGAACTGCTGCGCGTGGGGGCCGTGCGCCGACGTGACGACATGCGACTCGAGCCCGTCACGCGTGCCTACGTACCTCAAAGCAGCGTGGTCGATAAGCTGGCCATCCTCGGCAATGACGTGGGCGACCTTATCGCCACCATAGACCACAACATCGAGCACGGCGCTGCGGATCCGTTTTTTCAACGCAAGGTGATGTACCACAGCATTCCCGCGACAGCGTTGCCGGCGTTTCGCAAGCTCAGTTCGGCACAGGGGCAGGCACAACTCGAAGAACTC
>JAOTTZ010000358.1 GCA_029864165.1 Burkholderiaceae bacterium | reverse complement strand
AAGGCGCGGGGCGCGGGGGCAGCCGCCGTGGCGGTGGCCGTCCCGGCAACGGCGACGCGCGCCACGGCAACACGCGCTTGGCCCCACCGCCCCAGCGGCCAAGCGCTAGACGCGACGACGGCAGAGTGGCCGCACCGCGCGCGCCGCGGCCCAAGCGTTGAAACACAGCCGAGGGTGCGCCAGAAACCGAATACAATCGAAAACTTTTCGGCAGACTCTGCTGTGCTCTTGGTCGGGCGGCTTACCGGGCAGGTCGGTGTTTCTACATCGGGCTACGACGTTCGGCACCAAGCCCGTCTCCCCAGACAACGCCCGGCCCGTCCCGAAATAAACCGAATGCGCTGACGGCGGTGTCGGCGCGTATTCAAACCGGATCAACTTAGCTATGCCAACTATCAACCAGCTCGTGCGTCACGGCCGCAAGGTCGAAGTGACGAAATCGAAATCACCGGCGATGCAGGGTAGCCCACAACGCCGGGGTGTATGCACGCGTGTGTACACGACCACGCCAAAGAAGCCGAATTCGGCGTTGCGCAAGGTTGCCAAGATTCGGTTGACCAACGGGTTTGAGATTATTTCTTACATCGGTGGCGAAGGACACAATTTGCAAGAGCACAGTGTGGTGCTCGTACGCGGCGGCCGCGTCAAGGATTTGCCAGGTGTGCGCTACCACATCGTGCGCGGCTCGCTCGACCTGCAAGGGGTCAAAGATCGTAAGCAATCTCGCTCCAAGTACGGCGCTAAGCGCCCGAAGAAAGCGTGATGCCTTGGTGGCGGACCCAATGAACGGGCTGCGCGCGACCAAAGCGTGCGCCAACTGAAGCTATAACAGGAGAAAGTCATGCCCCGTCGTCGCGAAGTTCCTAAACGCGAAATACTGCCTGACCCCAAGTACGGCAGCGTCGACCTATCGAAGTTCATGAACGTGGTGATGGAATCCGGCAAGAAAGCTGTGGCTGAACGCATCATCTACGGCGCGCTGGAGCAGGTGGAGAAGAAGGGCGGGAAAGATCCGCTGGAAGTGTTTGTGGTGGCGCTCAACAACGTCAAGCCCATGGTCGAGGTCAAGTCGCGTCGTGTGGGGGGTGCGAACTACCAGGTTCCGGTGGAAGTCCGCCCGGTTCGCCGCATCGCGCTGGCCATGCGTTGGCTGAAGGAGTCCGCCCGCAAGCGAGGCGAGAAATCAATGGCGCAGCGCTTGGCCAATGAGTTGATGGAGGCCAGCGAAGGCCGCGGCGGTGCGATGAAGAGGCGCGACGAGGTGCACCGCATGGCCGAAGCCAACAAGGCCTTTTCGCATTTTCGCTTCTAAGTCTATTTACACGTAGCCCGGACTGGTTCACGAAACTGACCCGGGCGGCCCGGCAGTATTTGGAGTGACACCATGTCCCGCAAGACCCCCATCGAACGCTACCGCAATATCGGCATTTCTGCGCACATCGACGCAGGCAAGACCACGACGACGGAGCGCGTTCTTTTCTACACTGGGGTCAACCACAAAATCGGTGAAGTGCACGACGGTGCCGCCACGATGGACTGGATGGAACAGGAGCAGGAGCGGGGCATCACCATCACCTCCGCTGCGACCACTTGTTTCTGGAAGGGCATGGACCTTGGGCTGCCCGAGCATCGGATCAACATCATTGACACGCCGGGGCACGTGGACTTCACCATTGAGGTGGAGCGCTCCATGCGTGTGCTCGACGGCGCGTGCATGGTCTACTGCGCCGTCGGCGGTGTGCAGCCGCAGTCCGAGACGGTTTGGCGCCAAGCCAACAAGTACAAGGTGCCGCGGCTGGCGTTTGTCAACAAGATGGACCGCACGGGCGCGAATTTCTTCAAGGTTTATGACCAGATGAAGAGCCGTCTGAAGGCCAACCCCGTTCCTGTCGTGATCCCCATCGGCGCCGAAGAGAATTTCACCGGCGTGATCGACCTGATCAAGATGAAAGCGATCATTTGGGACGAGGCTTCGCAGGGCATGAAGTTCGACTACCGGGATATTCCGGCGGATTTACTGGCCGAAAGTCAGAAATGGCGCGAAAACATGGTCGAGGCCGCGGCCGAGTCTGGCGAAGCGCTGATGGACAAGTATCTTGAATCGGGACAGTTGTCCGAGGACGAGATCAAGGCCGGTATTCGCGCCCGCACCATTGCGGCGGAAATCCAGCCGATGCTGTGTGGCAGCGCATTCAAGAACAAGGGTGTTCAGCGCATGCTCGACGCCGTTATCGAATTCCTGCCTTCGCCGATTGAAGTTCCACCGGTGCCTGGCACGGACGACGACGACAAGCCCGTAACGCGGCGCGCCGACGACGGCGAGAAGTTTGCCGCGTTAGCGTTCAAGCTCATGACCGACCCGTACGTCGGCCAGCTGACTTTCGTGCGTGTTTATTCGGGCGTGCTCAAGTCGGGCGACTCGGTTTACAACCCGATTCGCGGCAAGAAGGAGCGCATCGGGCGCATCTTGCAGATGCACGCCAACCAGCGTGAAGAAATCAAAGAAATTCTGGCGGGCGACATTGCTGCCTGTGTGGGTTTGCGCGAGGTCTCGACGGGGGAGACGCTGTGCGATCCGTCGGCCATGATCACGCTGGAAAAGATGGTGTTTCCAGAACCTGTGATCTCGCAAGCCGTTGAGCCCAAGACCAAGGCCGACCAGGAAAAAATGGGTATCGCACTGGGCCGGCTGGCGCAGGAAGACCCGTCATTTCGCGTCAAGACCGACGAGGAATCCGGCCAGACCATCATCTCGGGCATGGGTGAATTGCACCTGGAGATCATCGTCGATCGTATGAAGCGCGAGTTCGGCGTCGAGGCTAACGTCGGCAAGCCGCAGGTCGCCTATCGAGAAACGATTCGCAAGCCTGTGGCCGATGTCGAGGGCAAGTTCGTTCGCCAGTCCGGTGGTAAAGGTCAGTACGGTCATGTGGTCTTGAAGCTTGAGCCGCAAGAGGCGGGCAAGGGCTTCGAGTTCGTCGATGCG
>JAOTTZ010000357.1 GCA_029864165.1 Burkholderiaceae bacterium | reverse complement strand
CGTCAAGAGCGCCAGTGCGAGCAGCGCCGCAGTCTGCCAGGGCATGGCCAGCCAATACATCGCCGCCCAGGCCACTGCAACGAGCGTCGCCAGGCGTAAAACAAGGTGCACCATCAAGGTACTGATGCCGCGGCGCAGCCCGGGCATGTCGATTTCGAGTCCAGCGAACAAGAAGAGCGTGGAAATGCCCAGCGTCGCCATGAGTGACAGCGTGGCGTCGTCACTCACCGCCCCGAGCACCAGCGCAGCTACCATGCCCAGGCCAAAGCAAGTCAGCGGTGCTGGTAGCATGAAACGCTGAAGCGCACGCGGCGCAACAAGCAGGCCGAATATCAGCAAGACGTAGGCGAGTTCGTTCGTGATAGCAGGCATGTACGGCGATCGAGGGGATGGACTCGGGTGTGGGTCAACGGCAGCGGCGCCAAGGCGGCGCAACGCCCATTGTGCACAGCGCCTGCAAGGCTCGTTCGCTGCGGCAGTATCTTGTGATGGGCAACCGCGTTGCACGTTCGGCGCCAGGTAGGCGGTGACTGGCCTGGGCTATGTGGACCGCGCGTTCCAGCCAGTAGACTACTGTTGTTTTTCGACCGACCGAGGTTCACCATGCGCGTCAGGACATTGATCGTCATTCTTCTCCTGCTGTCGGTCGCAGGCTTTGTTGCCATCAATTGGTCGGCATTCATGACACCGACCACCCTCACCCTTTTGCTCGCCACGGTCGATGCCCCAGTCGGTTTGGTGATGCTGTTGCTGCTGGTACTGGTGGTGCTCGCATTCGCTGTTTACATGGCGGTGTGGCAGGGCCAAATTCTGTTGGAGTCTCGCCGGCAGGCCAAAGAGTCGCAGGCGCTGAGAACGCTGGCCGAACAGGCCGAAGCGTCACGATTCACCGACTTGCGTACCCTTATGCACGATGAACTCGATCGCCTCTCCCATAGGGTCGCGCAGGCCCAGGATGCCTTGCGCACGGAAGTTCGCGACAGCGCGAATTCGCTCGCCGCAACGATTGGCGAACTCGACGATCGCTTGCAACGAGCGCGCAACAGCGATACGCCTGGATGAAAGTGGGCTGCGCAGACCGAAAGGTGGCACGACACAAGCCGTAGCTTGTCGGCTGACGACAAGCATGCGCGGTACCGCGCCAATATAGGGTAGGGCAGCTTTGCGCTTACAGCCTAGGTGCCTATGTTATGCAGACGCCGATTCACGCCCCAGCTTGCCGGTGCGGTAGTCGTCGACGGCAGCCGCGATCTCCGCATCCGTGTTCATCACAAACGGCCCGTGCTGAACGATGGGTTCGCCCAGCGGCTGCCCGGCAATCAGCAACGCACGTGCTGGCGTGTTGCCGCTGGCTTTGAGCACAACGCCGTCAGCGCCCGACGCATTGGCGAGGATGGCCATTCGCTGCGCCGGCAAAGACACCCCGGCGATAACGAGCTCGCCACGATACACATAAACAAAAGCGTTGTGCTCCGCGGGCAGCTTCTGCGAAAAGCTGGCGCCAGCGTCGAAGTGCAGATCGAGGTACAACGGATGCGTGCCTTCGCGGCGCATGGCACCCGCCACACCATGCGTGTTGCCGGCGATCACCCGCGCCGTGACGCCAGCCACACGTACCTCGGGAATGTCGCCGGTTTGAATGTCGCGGTACCAAGGCGGGCACATCTTGTCTTTGGCCGGCAAGTTGAGCCAGAGTTGAAACCCCTCCATGCGCCCTGCCTCTTGTTCGGGCAACTCGCTGTGGATGATGCCGTGCCCGGCGGTCATCCACTGCACGCCGCCGTTGGACAAAAGGCCTTCATGCCCGGCGCTGTCGCGGTGACGCATGCGCCCGGAAATCATGTAAGTCACGGTCTCGAAGCCCCGGTGTGGGTGGTTGGGAAAACCCCCGATGTAGTCGTCCGGGTTGTCGGTGCCAAAGGCGTCGAGCATCAAAAATGGGTCGAGCCGGGTTTGTAGCGGTTGTGTCAGTACGCGCGTCAGTTTCACACCGGCACCGTCGCTGGTCGGCATGCCGGCTACCACGCGCTCGATGCTGCGCGGCTGGTTGACGTTCTCTGCGACGGCGGAAGTTTCCATGGTCTCACGGTCTCACAGTGGGGATCAAGAAGCCTCACTGTAGCCAGAATTCCAAGACATTGCGCACGGTACGGTCGCGCGCCGCGCCACAGCGACAATTTAGGCCATGCGCAAGCGTTTGTCGGTCTGGTTGCAACTCATCCGCTGGGACCGGCCAGCCGGTACCCTGCTGTTGCTGTGGCCGACGCTGTCGGCGCTGTGGCTGGCGTCTCGTGCTGTCGGCGGCGGATTCCCCGGCTGGCACCTGTTGTTGGTCTTTACCCTCGGGACTTTTTTGATGCGCAGCGCGGGCTGTTGCATCAACGACGTGGCGGACCGTGAGTTCGACAAGCACGTCAAGCGCACCGCTCAGCGCCCGGTGACGAGCGGCGCCATCAAGCCGGCGCAGGCATTGGCGCTAGGTGCCGCGCTGGCCATGACGGCGTTTGCCTTGGTGCTCACTACCAACCTCACCACGGTGCTGTATTCATTCGCAGCGCTGGCTGCCACGCTGGTCTACCCCTACACCAAGCGTTTCTTCGCCATGCCGCAGGCAGTGTTGGGTGTGGCGTTCAGCTTTGGCATCCCCATGGCGTTTGCCGCAGTGCTCGGGCACGTGCCGGCGTTGGCATGGTGGCTGCTATTGGGCAATGCCTTCTGGGTACTGGCTTACGACACCGAATATGCCATGGTTGACCGTGACGACGACCTCAAGCTCGGTATCCGCACGTCAGCGATAACACTCGGGCGCCTTGATGTCGCGGGCGTGATGCTGTTCTACAGCGCCTTCCTCGGCGTGTGGGGTGCTGTGGGTTGGCACCTGGACTTGCGCTGGCCCTATTGCGTTGGGCTAGTCTCGGCACTGGCGCAGGTGCTGTGGCACTACCGCCTGATCCGTCAACGATCGCGCGAAGGTTGCTTTCGCGCTTTTAGACTGAACCACTGGGTGGGCTTGGCG
>JAOTTZ010000356.1 GCA_029864165.1 Burkholderiaceae bacterium | reverse complement strand
CGGTGGCGGATGGTCATCCCGCTTAAAGCTCGTTTGCTTAGCTCGTCACGCCATGCGGTGACGTGAGAACGGGTCACGCTGCGGAACTCGTCAGGTCGGGTGATGCCCGTAAAACCCATGAAGTCCTGCAGGGCGTGTTCATAGGCTCGGCGGGTCGCTCCATTGCCCAGATTGGCGAACCATTCCAGCTCGGGCGGGACGTCGGCAAGCCGTTGGTACTGCGCTGCTGTTAGGAGGCGGGAAGGTGTGTGAGGGACGAGGGCGACGAGGTCGGGGGTCATGCTCTCAACCATACATTTCTAAAAACTTCGTCACCGCGACGATCACTGCACCGTCATACTTTTTGAGGCTAAGCAGATCACGCTTGTCGCCAGTCACCAGATAATCCGCCATACCTACGCTGGCTAGGGCAAGCAAATAGTTGTCGTAAGGGTCGGGGGATACCTCGACCGTAGGAAGGTCGGTTAGCAGCGTCGCTCGTGTTCGCAGTTGATTAACAAGACGCCCTGCCACGGCAGACCGCACACGTTCTCGGACTTTCGGGTAACGCGTAACCCTAGCAAGCTCGTCAATCTGAGCATCCGCGCTCATCACCTCAAAGTGCCCATCAATCCACAACCCGACCAACGTGGCGGGCAGCGAATGGGGAAGAAGCAGCGCGCTGATGAAGATGTTGGTGTCGAGAACCAGTCGCACGCAGCCTCAACGCGGCTGCGGTGTTGGCTGCGCGCTGCGCACCGCCATAACCGCTTCGTCGATCAGTGCTTGCGCCGCCTCTGGCTCCATGTCCTCGAAGCCCTTGCGTGCCTCGGTTACGGTCTGGCTGAACAACCGCCAGCGCACAGCCTCTTCAATGTATTTAGAAAGGTTGCCTTTCTTCGCGCCGTTCTCGGCTAGGTAGACGCGCAGATCCTTGTCGAGATCACGGGGAATCACGACACTCCAGCGGGTTTGGTCGGCAGGGTTCATGTCAGTCATTTTACACCTATGTTTACTTCACCATATGACACTATGTGTTTATGTGCAAGTGCAATCTTGGTTCTGCAGCTGCTCATGCGCCCATACTACTCTTGATAAAATATGTTATCAAGAGTAAAGATGGGGCTTCGGCAGGGTGGTTTTGCTCTTGTCAAAGTTTGACATGCGTGCTAACTTATTGCCGTTCAAGCGTAGGAGAAGAGCATGCCAGCTCGTAACGTCAGCCTCACCACAGAACTCGACCGCTTCGTACTTTCTCAGGTAAAAAGCGGCAAGTTTGAAAACGCCAGTGAAGTGGTGCGGTCGGCTCTGCGCACCATGGAGCGCGAAGAACAGGAATATGAGGCAAAACTTGCAAAGCTGCGGACGTTGATTGATGAGGGCGACGCCAGCGGCGAAAGCGACCTCACCGTGCCACAAATCGCAGAGCGCGCCAAAGCGAGGTTGAAAGCCAATGGCGAGCTATAGACTCACTGGAAAAGCCACGCAAGAGATCGACAAAATCTACGAGTACAGCTTTCTAAAATTCGGTGAGCGACAAGCAGATAAATATCTCGAAGACATGCATAGCATGTTTCAGCTTCTGGCTGACAACCCATTACTCGGACGCAGCTTTGATGAACTCAAGCCCGAGCTACACCGCTTTGAATACGAGTCACACGGGTTTTTTACTATCCCAAACGCGGTGGAATAAGGGTCTCCCGTGTTCTGCACCAAAACATGAATGCAAAACGCCGCTTGTAAATACAGTGAGCTGAGTGGGAGTGCGCAACCCGCTGGAAAGAGAGATATATGACCACGAAAGAGAACCCGCACGTAGGTGGTCTGTTTGAAGACTGTCAAAGACGGTAACCCCAACGGGGATCCCGACGCTGGCAATCGGCCACGCCTGGATGCCGAAACTGGGCACGGATTGGTGACCGATGTATCGCTGAAACGCAAGGTTCGCAACTACGTTGGTTTGGTCAAGAACGGTGAAGCACCGCATGACTCTACGTCAAGGGAAAAGGCGTTCTAGAACGAACTCACCGCGCAGCCTATGCCTATGAAGCCATTGGCGCGACCGCTGAACTTGCCGATGATGGCAAACCAGGAAAGAAGAAGCGCAAAGGCAGTGAAGACAGCGTAAAGCTGGCCCGCGATTGGGTCTGCAAGAATTTCTTTGACGTGCGCACCTTCGGTGCAGTGATGTCCACCGGAGTCAAGTGCGGCCAAGTGCGTGGACCGGTGCAGTCAACGTCTGCGCGATCCATCGACCCAGTGATCGCCACAGAGCATTCCATTACCCGTATGGCGGTGGCTACCGAGGCTGAAGCTGTGAAACAAGAGGGTGACAACCGCACCATGGGCCGCAAGCACACCGTGCCCTACGGTCTGTACCGCGCGCATGGCTTTGTGTCAACTTTCCTCGCCAAGCAAACTGGCTTCTCTGCCGATGACCTTGAACTATTCTTGAACCTTGTATCTTTGACTTCAGGGATTCATGATCATGGTAGCAAGGCTGTGGAGCTTGTGGGCGAAGGCCGGCGCGGTGGGCAACGCGCTAGCGTTGTCCACGGCAAGCTGGCCGGTGCGCGTAGCGCATCGTCCACAAATCCACAGCCTCGCGCCTGGCCGGTTTGGCAAGGGCCGTGCAGCCTGTTTGAACCTTGGGCCCCGAGCCCGTTTTTTAGCTGATGGCGCACGGCCCAAGCCGCTTGTTTGGAGCCCGAACAGTTGTTTGACTTCACTTCGCATTTGCAAGGAGGGGCTATGACAAGCTCGCCAAATCCAGTTGAGAACTCTCCCGTTTGTGTGGGTATCGATGTGGCCAAAGACAGCGTCGAGGTCGGTGTCGATGGTCAGACGCAAACCGAGTCGTTGCCTAACGAGGCTCGGGGCCACAAGGCTTTGCTGGCCAGGCTCAAAGCCTTGCAGGTTGATCTGATCGTCATGGAGGCCACGGGCGGCTTGGAAGCGCCTTTGGTTTGTGCGCTGCAAGTCGCTGGCTACTCGGTGGCTGTTGTTAACCCGCGGCAGGCGCGCGACTTCGCGCGCTCC
>JAOTTZ010000355.1 GCA_029864165.1 Burkholderiaceae bacterium | reverse complement strand
GCGACTCGGTAATCTCCAGCGGGCTCTGCGGCAGCGAAGGAAACTTGCGCAAAAACCGCACCCGGTAGGCGTAGATACCTACGTGCCGTAACGGCGCCGGGGTCGGCAACTGTGCTGCGGCACCGCTGCGCTGCGATGGAATGGGAGCGCGCGAAAAGTAAAGCGCACGGTTGTGGTTGTCGAGCACCACTTTCACCACGTTCGGATTGGTGTACTCGTCGACCGTGGCAATGCGGTGCCCGGCGGTTGCCATCACGCAGTCGAGTTGTTGCGCCAGCAACGCAGCGCAGGCGTCGATCAAAGCCGGCTCGATGAGCGGCTCATCGCCCTGGACGTTCACCACCGTATCGTCATCGGCCAGGCCCAACAGCCCACACGCCTCGGCCAACCGGTCGCTGCCGGTCGCGTGATCCTCTCGCGTCAGTACCGCCGCAACGTCATGCAGCGAACAAGCCTGCACGATATCGGCGTGGTCGGCAGCTACCACAACGCGAGCAGCGGCTGACAAGGCTGCGCGTCGCGCCACCCTGACCACCATGGGCAAGCCGCCGATGTCGGCCAATGGCTTGCGTGGCAGCCTGGTGGACGCCAGCCGCGCCGGGACGAGCACGGTGAAATTCAAGGCGGCGGGTTGGGTGCCTGGTTGGCCGGGGAATCGCTCAAGCTGCGCGCTTGGCTCTCCAGCATGACCACCAAGCCATCGCGGACTGGATACGCCAGTCTATCGGCGCGGCAAATGAGTTCTTCCGCGTCACGCTGGTACTCAAGTGGCCCCTTGCATAGCGGGCACACCAGCAATTCGAGCAAGCGGTGATCTATGGGCATAGTTTGTGCACACTAGGTGGCGGCGGGAGCCACTGCGATAGTAGAGAGCCTACGGCGGGGGCCAGTTGCAAGTCTAACCTTGCTACCCACACCCTCGTCGTGCCGGTCAAGATTTGAGGTGGTAGCTTGACGGCATCTTTCTCGGTAACGATCACGTCGGGTGTATGCACCGGCCAGGGTAGGCTTGAGTAGTCGTGGTGGTCGGGCAGCGGGCATTCGGTGATGTGCAGGCCGTGGGCGCGCAACATGGCGAAAAATCGGCTGGGCTGGGATACGCCCGCGACTGCCAATAGCGGGCGGCCTACGAGCGCGGTCAATGCCTCGAGTTCCGGGGGCTGGCCCGCCCACCACGCTGACAGTGGCGTTGCACCTGCCAGGCTGCGCTGCGCGATAAAGCCCGGCAAGTTTGTGCTCGGGGTGTTTGCGTTGTAGATCACCATGGTGCGCGCTGGTAGGACGTTTGGCAGCGGCTCGCGCAGAGGGCCCGCGGGTAGCAGCCAACCGTTGCCCGCACCGCGCTCGTCAAACACGATCAACTGCACGTCACGCGCAAGCTTGCGATGCTGTAAGCCGTCGTCGCAGAGCAAGATGTTGACTTCGGGGTAGTGGCGCAACAATTCACGGCCAGCTTCCGGACGATTGCGCCCCACCACCACCGGCGCGCCGCTGCGCAGGTGCAGCAGTAATGGCTCATCGCCGCAAAGTGCGGCCGAGGTATCGCGCGTGACTTCTTGCAGCGAGCGAGCACGGCCGCCATGGCCCCGCGATACAACGCCTGGCGTCCAGCCCCAGCCGCGCAACAAGGACACAAGTGCAAGCACTGTCGGTGTCTTGCCGGCACCGCCGGCGACCAGATTGCCGACGACTACGACTGGAACCGGCAGGCGTTCAGTGCGCAGCAAACAAGCCCGGTATAGCGCGTGCCTGCAGGCAACCGCAAGGGCGTAGCACAGGGAGACCGGCAACAACAGCCATGCCAAAGGACCGCGCGTGGTCCAGGATCTAACAAGGCGCGCTTGAAACGAATTCCTCAAAGTGAGCGTAGTGGTCTCAGCGACCGGTGCCGCCCAGTGACGACTGGGTCGCAAAAGTCAGCCTCGGCAGTCCGGCGCGGCGGGCCGCCTCCATCACGTCGATGACAGATTGATGCGCTGCGGTGGCGTCGGCGGAAACGATGATGGTGGAGCCGCTGCCACCAGTGGCTGCTGCTCTCAGTTCGGAAGTCAGCAGCTCGACGCTTCGCCCCTGTAGCCGTTTACGGTTGACGGCATAGTGCCCGTCCGCCGCGATAGAGACAATGACTTCGTTGGGGTTCTCGCGCGGCTTGTTGGCGTCAGCAACCGGCAGTGTGACCTGCAGTTCAGTGAACTTGGAGTAGGTTGTCGAGAGCATCAGAAAAATCAGTATCACCAGCAACACGTCGATGAAGGGGATGAGGTTGATCTCGGGTTCCTCCGGGGCGGGGTGGCGGAAATTCATCTGCGCTTCTTACTTGCCAGCTGTGGTCTTGCGTGGCATTGAAAAACGCATCAAGTGCGGCACCATGCGCTCGGCTGACTGCTCCAGGGTAAGCGCGAACGTTTCGATACGTCTGCGGAAATAACGGTAAAACATCAGCGAAGGGATGGCTATCATCAATGCGAAGGCTGTGTTGTAAAGCGCGATGGAAATGCCGTGCGCCAGCATGGCCGGATTGTTGCCACCAGTGGGTGCCTGCGATCCGAATATTTCAATCATTCCGATCACGGTTCCCAACAAACCAAGCAACGGCGCTACCGACGCAATTGTGCCCAGCGTGTTGAGGTAGCGTTCCAGCCTATGCAGGGCGGCGCGACCGGCCGACTCAAAGTTGTCGCGCAACGCCGCCTCGGATATTCGTGGTTCGGCGATGATTGCACGCAGACCGCTTGCCAACACGGCGCCCAACTCAGAGTTGTCCGCCAGTTTGTTGACGACATCGGAACTGGGCAAGTGAGCCCGGGTGAATGAAATCACCTCGTCAAGCAGGCGTGGCGGCGCCACGCGCGTCACCCTTAGGCTAGACATCCGGTCCAAGACAAGTGCCAAGGCGACAACAGAACTCAGCAGCAACGGCCAAATGGGCCAGCCGGCAGCTTGTATGATCGAAAGCAAGGGTGTCCTCTGGTAGCTTATGTGGGTAGGTGATGTTGTCGTCTGGGTCACCGCCGAGAACAGTGCCAACGCAGTGA
>JAOTTZ010000354.1 GCA_029864165.1 Burkholderiaceae bacterium | reverse complement strand
GTGCAGGACCCGGCGACGGCAAAGTACGATGGCATGCCCAGCAGCGCCGCCAGGGCCGGTTACGCCACCCAGGTGCTGACTGTGGACATGATGGCGCAGGCGCTGCGCGACGGCACACGGCCGCTGCCGGTGCGGGCAAGCGCGACGACGCCCGCGGTGGTGAGCAAGGTCGGCAAGATCTTGGCGCTGCTGCGCTCGGCCACCGGCCACGACTTCTCTCAATACAAGACAAGTACCATCGGCCGCCGCATCGAGCGCCGCATGGCGCAGCACAACATCGACGATATCGAGGCCTACGCCCGTTATGTCAAAGAACGCCCTGGGGAGATGCAGACCTTGTTCAAGGAACTGCTGATCAACGTCACCAGTTTCTTCCGCGACCCGCAGGCCTTCGCGGTGCTGAAAAACGAGATTCTGCCCGCTATGCTAGCCGGCAAGCCCGAGGGCTACGTGCTGCGCATCTGGGTGGCCGGTTGCGCGACCGGCGAAGAGGCCTATTCGATCGCGATAGGCTTGCGCGAAATCATGGACGAGACGCACCAGGATTTCAAGCTCCAGCTCTACAGCACCGACCTCGACGAGGATGCCATCACGGTCGCTCGCACCGGCCTGTACCCGCCCAATATCGCGCAGGACGTCTCACCCGACCGGTTGCGCCGCTTCTTCGTCAAGGAAGACGCCGGCTATCGCGTCAAGAAAGAAATCCGCGAGATGCTGGTGTTTGCCGTCCAGAGCATGATCAAGGACCCGCCCTTCACGCGGCTGGACTTGCTTTCTTGCCGCAACCTGCTGATCTACCTCGAACCCGAGTTGCAAAACCGCCTGATCCCCGCTTTTCATTACGCACTCAAACCCGGCGGCGTGCTGTTCCTGTCGCCCTCTGAGAGTGTCGGCAATCATACCGATCTGTTCGAGCCGATCGACCGCAAGTGGAAGTTGTACCGCGCCAAACCCACCCCGGCTTCTACGCGCGCGGTGCTCAGGAGCGGGCTGTCTTGGTCGGCCGACAGGCGCGGTCGCGCGCATCCGGCCCATGAACTCAAAGCCAAGGAGCCGCCCTTCGCAGACCTTGCCAAGCTCACGCTGCTGCAAGCTCTCGTTCCGGCTGCCGTGCTGACCGATCTGCAGGGCAACATCCTGTACGTGCACGGCGAAACTGGAAAGTACTTGCGCCCGGCCCCGGGGTACCCCACGCACAACGTCGTCGAAATGGCCCGCGAAGGCCTGCAACCGGAGTTGCGCGAAGCGCTGCGCCAGGCTGCAAGCCATCGCAAGCCGACCCTGCGCCGGGAACTGACCCTCGGCATCAATGGCGACACCCGGGCGCTGAGCCTGAGCGTGCGGCCGATGCCCGAGACCGCCGCAACGCAAAACATGCTGCTGGTGAGCTTCGAGGAAGCGGGCGACGCGCCAATATCCAAGGCGGGGCGCAAGCCGCTCGGCAAGCTATCTGCTGCCGAAGTGCGGCGCGTCGAGGTGCTGGAGCGCGAACTCGCGCATGCGAAGGAGAGCATGACAGCGATGCTCGAGGAACAGCAGGCCTCGCACGAAGAACTCAAGTCGGCCAACGAAGAGCTGCAGTCGACCAACGAAGAACTGCAGTCGACCAACGAGGAGCTAGAAACGTCTAAGGAAGAGCTGCAGTCGGTCAACGAAGAAATGATGACGGTCAACTCGGAGTTGCAGACCAAGATCGAGCAGATGGCGAAAATGCAGGACGACATGAAGAACCTGCTCGACAACATTCGGCTGGGCACAATCTTCCTCGACCGGCACTTGCTCATCAGGCGCTTTACGCGCGATGCCGTCAACGTCTACCGGTTGGTGAGCTCGGACGTGGGTCGTCCGCTGGCCGATATCCGCTGCGAGTTGCAGGGCGGCGACCTGCTCGCTGACGCGCAAGCGGTGCTCGATTCGTTGCTGCCGTTCGAACGCGAAGTTTGCACCAGCGGTGGCGCTTGGTACTTGGCGCGTATTCAACCCTACCGGACGGTGGACAACGTCATCGACGGCGTGGTGCTGACCTTCGTCAACGTGACCGAGCGCGTGCATGCGATCTCGGCGCGAAAAGCGCGTGATCTGGCCGAGGCCATTGTCGACACGGTACACGACCCGCTCGTCGTGCTCGACGCTGCCTTAAATATTGTCTCTGCGAATCGCTCTTACTACCGAGAATTCGGGGGTACGCTTGAGGACACCCAAGGGCAAAGCTTTTTCACCATCGGTCAGCAGCGGTGGGACTGTCCGGCGCTGCACGATCTGCTGCAGACGGTGCTGCCGCGCGATCTCAGCTTCGAGCGGCGCGAGATAGACCATGACTTCCCCGGCATCGGCGTCAGACGCTTGGCGCTCGGTGCGCGTCGCATCGTCGAGCCCACCGGCGATGGCGCGCTGACGCTGCTGTCGCTGAGGTTGAGCGTCGCGGGCCAGGCAGCACCAGGATGAATATGGATTTGTCCCACCTCGACCGCTTGCGCGCCGCTGCCGAAGCGCGGGCCCCGCGCACCCCAACCGCCGCCGCGTCCAAACACAGCAAAGCGGATCTGGTTCACGAACTTCGGGTGCACCAGGTCGAACTGGAAATGCAGAACGATGAACTGCGCCAAACGCAGCAGGCGCTGCTGGCGGCCCGCGACCGCTATGTCGATCTCTACGACTTCGCCCCGGTCGGCTACTTCACGCTCAGTGCTGATGGCCAGATCACCGAAGCCAACCTGACCGGCGCCAGTCTGCTCAGACAAGAGCGAGCTCGCCTCGTGGGCAGCCGCTTCGCACGCCACGTCGCGCCCGCCGACCAAGACCGCTGGTACCGGCACGAGCGCACGCTGCTGCAGGGCGGTGAGCTGGCTCGCATCGAACTGGCCCTCTTGGACCGAAATGGATGTATCTTCCACGCTCAAGTAGATTGCGTGGTAGGGGCGGGCGCTGAGCAGACGCTGCGCGTCACGCTGACCGACATCAGCGACCGCAAACGGGTCGAGGCGGAGCTGAGCCTCGCGTCCACGGCATTTGAGGCCGAGGGCGGCATCATGATCACCGACGCCAAG
>JAOTTZ010000353.1 GCA_029864165.1 Burkholderiaceae bacterium | reverse complement strand
AAGTCCGGCAGTTCGCTGGGGACCGGGATGCCGAACCCCGACATCAGGCCGCGATAGTCGACGTTTTGGGCGGTGATGCTCAGTGAGAGCGACGCGTCGCAGATCGCTGTGACCGTCAAGTCGCCGGCACCGTTGAGGCTCATCGCTGAACTGAAGCGTCCAGCGATCTTCCTGTTGCCGGCGACATCCTTGACCACCTCGAGGTCGAAGGCGGGGCGCTTGAGCGCTGCCCCCGGTATAGCGCTGATGGGGATGGTGGCCTCCTTGGACGCATCTGCGGTCGTCAGCTTGAGGCTCGACGCCGCCTTGGAGTGCTTAAGGTCGGCCTGCAAGGTCAGCGCTGTGTCGAGAAACGTTGTTGCGAGCCGGCCGCAGCCTGTCCATTCGCCGGCGTCTAGGGTGAGCGCTAGGCCCACGTCGGTGATGACCATACAGTCGGTCACTGACGCATTGACGCCGCCCTGTGCCACCTTGATTTCCAAGTGACCGGTGTCGTGGTGGTTGTCCGGGTTGCTCGCTATCACCTTGCGTCGGAAGTCGAAGCTGATCAACGTGGGCAGTGACTTGCCCTGGAAGTCCCACGCGGCTGTGGTCTTGCCTTTGACCGCAAACTCTGCCGGATGTTTGCCGCTAGGCGGTAGGTATTCGACGTGAAAGTCGCCCTCGGACTCGATGTGCGGGAGCTGTGGCGGAACAGAGACCGCCATCGAACCGAGGATGTCCGACAGCTTGGCCTTGCCTTTAGGAACGTCTATCGCGAACCTGAGCCGACCTTCGTCAATCTGGCCTTTTACCTTCAGATCCACCATGCCGACTGACAGCGCGGCCGTGAGCGTACCCGTCGGAGGGCCGTGGTCGCCAAGCGTCATGTCGAAGACAACGTCGCTCACCGAGCCCAAGCCCCCCGGTAGCGCGATGGGCTTACCCACGGCCTTGCCGTCTATCTTCAGCTTGCCCTTCTCATGAAGGTTCAGTCGTACATTGAGCTCTGTGTCTGCCACCGACAGACCCAGCGCACCCTGGGGCCGCCAGTGGGGGCGGCCATTCTCGTGCTCGAGGATGAACCTCAGGTCGAGCCCGGTCAGGTGTAGTCCTTCGGCAATGACGAGCGGACTGGTCTTCTCCTTCTTTCTCACATGGATAGAACCGTTGAGCCTGCGCGAGCTGTTGCCGTCGAGCCGGAGGTTGAGCACGGCGTTAAGCGATTGCTGCCCGAAGTAAAAGTTGACGTCGGCGCTGGATGTCAGACTGAACGTACGTTCGCTGGGGACCACCTGCACGTCGACGATGCCGACGGCGGGCTTAACGCGGTCGGGCAACTCGGCATTGAAGTGCGCAGCAAGCTTACCGACGTCTGTGGTCCCGCTGCCCGAGAGCGTAAAAACCTTGTCCTGGAGATCTGCTGCAAGATCTACGACCAACGCGCCATCGGCCGCCCAAAGAGCTTGCACGTTTCCCGAAATCTTTCGCTGGACTGCGTCGCGCGGGGTGTCGACGACGAGGTGCATTGCGCCCGCCGTAAGGCCAAGGTCGATGAGTCCTGGCAGCGTCCACGGTGACCGCGTGCTGACGCGTATCTCGGCCTGGGTCAACGTCTTGACTTTGGTGTCAAAGGTGAGTGCGAGTTGTTCGACGCAAAACTTGTCCCAGAGGTCTATGCCCGCCGGTAGCTGAAGGGGCGTCTTGGGTGCCAGGGACAGTACAGACGCAGACAGCTTGCGCCGTGAGAGGCCGCTGTCCGACATCATCAGGGCAGAGATGCGAACACCCTCGCTCACGTCGGTGAACGTCAGTGTCAATACAGCGTCTGGGCCCAGGGCTGGGGCCATCGCTATCGTCAAGCTGCCCTTGCCGCGTGTGGGCGTGGCGTTTGCGAGCGCTATATCTTCCAGCTGCAAAAAATCGATCAGGGTCGTTGCGACGTCCTTGCCCAGCGGTGTGTCTTTAAGGAGCCTCTTCAATGAAAGGCTCACGCCGTTCTGGGTGGCTTCGATGTTCTTTTCGACGGTCCTCTGAATGTCATCGACGGTCATGGCGCTTTCCTTTCCGGCCTTCGCAGTTCAGGCTTAAGCCTTGGACCTGGCTGAGACCTGCGACGCGAGTTGACCCGCGGCATGCGGACACAGTGTAGGCGGCCTGTCTTGGTGCGAGCGGTCTAACGTGGTCCGAGGCCGCTGCCAGCACCGATAATTCGCCCATGCACGCCGGTGCTCTGCTCGAACTCGCAACCGATTTGCTTCACCGCGTGTTGAGCTTTGAAGCTTCGGCCGATAGCGTGGTGTCGAACTTCTTGCGCCGACATCGAGCGCTCGGCGCGCGCGCGCGTCAACTCCTGGCCGATACCATGTTCGCTGTGCTGCGGCAGCGACTCTTGCTTGAGCATTTGGCGCGGTCCGGCACCGGCAGCATCGAGCGCCGGTTGGTTCTGCTGGGCTGGCAAGGGGAAGCTTCAACTTTGCACTCGGCGTTGGAGCCGAACGAACGGCTGTGGCTGGAACATGCGCGCGCTGTCGATGCGACCGAGCTTGCCGATGCGCATCGGCACAACCTGCCCGATTGGCTCGCTCAAGCCCTGCGGGCCGAGGTGGGCGTTGAGTTTTGGCCGCTCGCCCATGCGCTTAACCAACCGGCGGGGGTGGACTTGCGCGTCAACGTATTGAAAGCCAAGCGTGAGGATGTGCTGGTAGGTCTGAAACAGGCCAACATCGACGCCGTGCCCACACCGTACTCGCCCATTGGCTTGCGGCTGACCGCCAAGCGCGCGCTGCATAAGTTAGATGTTTTTTTGCGCGGCGACATTGAGGTGCAGGACGAAGGAAGCCAGTTGCTCGCCCTGCTCGCGGGTGCCAAGCGTGGCGAAATGGTGGCCGATTTTTGCGCCGGTGCCGGCGGCAAGACGCTGGCACTCGGTGCCGCAATGCGAAATACCGGGCGCTTGTACGCCTTCGACGTATCGGGTCACAGGCTGGCCGCCATCAAGCCTCGCTTGGCGCGCGCTGGCCTGACCAACGTGTACACAGTGCAAATCGCCCACGAGCGCGACCCACGCATCGAG
>JAOTTZ010000351.1 GCA_029864165.1 Burkholderiaceae bacterium | reverse complement strand
GCACTGCGGGATAAGCATAGAAAAATCTTCTCAAGCTCAGACCTGAAAGGTGACCCATGCCGCTCGAACGTACGCTTTCAATCATCAAACCCGACGCTGTCGCCAAAAACGTCATCGGCCAGATCTACGCCCGCTTCGAAGCCGCCGGCCTGAAGATTGTCGCCGCACGCATGGTGCACTTGTCGCGCGGCGATGCCGAGGCCTTCTACGCCGTGCACAAGGAGCGTGCGTTCTTCAAAGACCTGGTCGGGTTCATGAGTTCCGGCCCGGTGATGATCCAGGTGCTGCAAGGCCCGGGCGCTATCGCCAAAAACCGCGAACTGATGGGCGCAACCGACCCGAAGCAAGCCAGCAAGGGCAGCATCCGTGCCGACTTTGCCGACAGCATAGACGCTAACGCAGTACATGGTTCAGACGGTGCAGAAACTGCTGCGGCTGAGATTGCCTTTTTCTTTCCCGGCGTGAACGTCTACGATCGTTAGGGTAATGCCTGCGCTATCCGATGAGTCCAGTCAACCTATTCGATTTCGACCTCGCCGCATTGACCTTGTACTGCGAGCGACTCGGCGAGAAGCGCTTTCGCGCTTCGCAATTGTTTCAGTGGATACACCAGCGCGGCGCGGTCGAGTTCACGCAGATGTCGGACTTGGCGCTCTCGCTGCGCTCCAAGCTCTCTGGCGTTGCGAACATTGCGCCCTTGGCCCCGCGCAGCGAGCAAGTCTCCGGCGACGGCACCATCAAGTGGCTGTTTGACGTCGGCGGTGGCAACGCGGTCGAAACAGTCTTCATCCCAGAACCCCAGCGTGCAACCTTGTGCGTGTCGACGCAAGCCGGCTGCGCCGTCGGTTGCAGTTTCTGCGCCACCGGGCATCAGGGTTTTAGTCGCAACTTGACCACCGGTGAAATCGTTTCCCAGCTCTGGTACGCCGAGCACGCCTTGCGCAAGCGTTTGCGCCGTGACGCGCGTGTGGTAACCAACGTCGTGATGATGGGCATGGGCGAGCCGCTGCAAAACTATACTGCGCTCGTACCCGCCTTGCGCGTGATGCTCAGCGACCATGCCTATGGTCTGTCGCGTCGCCGCGTGACGGTCTCGACCTCAGGCGTCGTACCGATGATAGACCGCCTGCGCAACGACCTGCCCGTTGCGCTCGCAGTATCGCTGCATGCTCCCAACGACAAGCTGCGCGACGACTTGGTACCCATCAACAAGAAATACCCGCTTGCCGAATTGCTCGGTGCCTGCAAGCGCTACCTCAGCGCCGCGCCGCGCGACTTCATTACCTTCGAATATTGCATGCTCGATGCCGTCAACGACTCGCTGGCGCACGCACATGAACTTGTCGATCTGCTGCAAAACGCTGAGGCAACCCGCATCCCCTGCAAGTTCAACCTGATTCCCTTCAATCCTTTTCCCGGTTCAGGGCTGCGTTGCTCGCCACGCGAACGCGTGCTCCAGTTTGCTGAAGTACTGACCCGTGCCGAGTTTGTCACGACCGTGCGCAAAACGCGCGGCGCCGATATCGACGCCGCGTGCGGTCAACTCGCAGGCGAAGTTCAAGATCGAACCCGCGTGAGCCAGCGTAGTGTGCGCATGGCACTGCCGTTGCGCGTTTACCCGATGTCAAGCGCCAAGCACAACCCGACTGCACCCGAGCGACAAGAGACACCCGCATGAATACGCTTAATTTGCTGGCACACCCATTGTTGGGCTTCCTGGCCATGCCGATGCTTGTCGTCGGCTCGCTGCTGGCGGGTTGCGCGCCCTACAACGTCGCGCCGCGGCCGATCGGTACCACCCAGGACCGCATCACCGCTTCCGATGAAACGGAAACGCGCAAAAGAGCGCGCGTGAGGCTGGAACTCGCGACTGCTTACTACAGCCGAGGACAAATCACGACCGCGCTTGACGAGGTCAAGCAATCGATCGCGGCCGACCCGAGTTTGAGCGAAGCCTACAACCTGCGCGGACTGATTTACGCCGGTCTGGGTGACGAGGCTATGGCCGAGGAAAGTTATCGTTATGCACTACAACTAGACGCGCGAGATGGTGACGCGATGCACAACTACGGGTGGTACTTGTGCCAAAAGGAGCGCTATGACGAGGCAGAAACGCTGTTTGCACGGGCATTGCAGAGCCCCCAGTACCTCAACAGCGTGCGCACGCTGTTGACGCAAGGTGTGTGCCAAGCGCGCGCGGGCCGGCTCGCAGAAGCCGAGCGCACGTTGCTGCGCTCGTACGAACTCGATTCGGCCAATCCGGCCACCGCGGTCAATCTTTCAGAAGTCTTGTACCGACGTGGCGACCTAGAGCGCGCGCGTTTTTACATCGGGCGAGTCAACGACTCGGACCAAGAAGCCAACGCGCAAGCGTTGTGGCTTGCAATACGCATCGAGCACAAAGCGGGTAGTTCGCAGCGGGTGGCGGAGTTGGGCTTTAAATTGCGCAGACTCTTTCCAAAATCGCGCGAGACAGCGTTGTTCGAGCGCAAGAAGTTCGATGACTGACCACACGCCGCAACCTCCTACCGACGAGAGCCCGCCGCCCCCAACATCGGCCGGCGCCCTCTTGCGCACGGCGCGCCAGGCGCAAGGTATGCACATCGCCGCGCTGGCAGCCTTCATCAAGGTACCGCAGCGTAAGCTGGAGGCGCTCGAGGCCGACCGCTATCACGAGTTGCCGGATACCGCTTTCACCCGTGCACTGGCCAAGACCGTCTGCCGCTCGCTGAAAATCGACGACGCGCCGGTGTTGGCCTTGTTACCGCCGGCCGCTGACCATAGCCTGGAAGACGTACTGCACGGACTGAATACGCCGTTTCGCGAGCGTCCTGGTCACTCCGCGCCAACCGACTGGAGCACGCTCACTCGGCCCACGATATGGGGTCCCGCGATATTGGTGCTGGCAGCGCTGGTTGTTTACTTGCTGCCTCATCAACGAACCGGCCAACAGCCTGTCAACAGCGAAGTGGCGTCGACCCCAGCATCGGCGGTCGCGGTCGAAGCGTCCGCGGCAGCGTCCGCGCCAGCATCATCCTCAAAGACGACACCGCCCT
>JAOTTZ010000352.1 GCA_029864165.1 Burkholderiaceae bacterium | reverse complement strand
GTTGACCACCTGCACACCGCGCGACTGGCCCATGCGGTGCACGCGGCCTATGCGCTGCTCCAGAACGGCTGGGTTCCACGGCAAGTCCATGTTGATCACTACGGCCGCAGCGTGTTGCAGGTTCAACCCCACACCGCCTGCGTCGGTGGAGAGGAACAAACGGCAATTCGCATCGTTATGGAATCGCTCGACCAGCGCACCGCGCTGCTCTGACGGCACGCTGCCGCTGAACAGCACGTGGCCCCAGCCGCGCTGCGCCAGGCGGCGGACAATCAGCTCGTGCGTGCCCAGCCACTGGCTGAAGACCACGGCCTTGGCTTCGGGCGCTTCGAGCAGCTCGTCGAGCACGGTCATCAACTCATCGACCTTTTCCCCGTAATCGGTTTCGTGGTCGAGCAAGTAGGTGCTGTTGCAGGCCATGCGCATGTTCTGCAACGCGCATTGCAATACGCGTTGGTCGGTGTCGGACAAATAGCCCGTCTTGCGCCAACGCGAGACGATGCGCATGACAATGCCGCCGTTTTCGTCGTGGTGCATGCGCTGCTGCGGCGTCAACGGCACGAAGATGCGGTTGTCCACCCGCTCAGGCAGTTGTGTCAGCACCTCGGCTTTGCGCCGGCGCAGCATCACGGGCGCCAGCGTCTGGCTGATGCGATCCAGCGCACAGTAGCCGATCACGCGGCCGACCTCGTCGCGCTTCTGATGTTCGTCGAGCAAGCGCCAAGTGGGGCCCAGGCGGTGCTGATCGACAAACTGCACGATCGAGATCAACTCTTCCAGCCGGTTCTCTAGCGGCGTGCCGGTCAACACCACCGCATACGGGCTGGTGATGCGCTTGAGCGCACGCGCGGCGATGGTGTTCCAGTTCTTGATGCGCTGCGCTTCGTCGGCGATCACGAGCTCCGGCGCCCAGGCGTCTATCAGGTCGGCGTCGCGCGCCAGCGTCTCGTAGTGCGTGATCTTGCAGAACACATCTTCGCCGTACTGCAACTCGCGTCGCGCTCGCAGGCCGTTGATCACTTGCGCCTCACGCTCGGTAAAGCGCGCGAACTCGCTCTTCCACTGGTGCTTGAGCGAAGTGGGGCAAACCACCAGCACGCGCTGCACGCCGAAGTGGCGCGCGAACAGCTCAGCTGCGGCAATGGCCTGTATGGTCTTGCCCAGGCCCATCTCGTCGCCGATCAGCGCGCGGCCGGCACGTACTGCAAACAGCGCGCCTTCGGCTTGGTAGGGGTAGAGCTCGACTTTCAGGAGCCGGGTGAGCGCCTTGTCCTTGGCACCCTTGGCGTAGGCCGCGGTCAAGGCCGTCTGGCGGCGTTCGCCGTCACGAACTTGGGCGACGAACCGCCAAACGTCGTCGTGGCAGCGCAACTCGTGCCCGCAGTCTTGTGCGGCTTGCAGCACGCGCTCCAGTTCGCCGAGCCGCTCCCACGGCAGCGCCCAGCCGGCGTTGGCGTCGAACACCGACTTGGCCTGCGCCAGCAGCGTCGGCGGGCACGCCGTGCCGACCCGCAAGCGCACATGGCGTGCGCCCGCGTAGTCGAGCCAGATTTCGCTGTAAGCGCCCTGGAACCCGCGTGCCAGCGCTGCCTTGCCGCCACGCTTGGCTTCGAGCTTGGCGAGCGTGAATTCGATGTGCTTGCAGGTGCCCAGGTGGTTGGTCGCAAAGTCAGGGCAAGCGCAGAAGTTTTGCCCCGGAAGTACGCCGCGGATCGCCACGCGATAACGCGCACCGTTTGCCGGGTTGTGCACACGAAAGTCAGAGAAGACCGGCTCGCTGCCCAGGTTCTCCAGGCCGAAATGTTGCTCGCGGCCGAACTGGCGGCGCAGTGCAGTCTGCCAGTCGGCGACTTCGAGCTTGGCCGGCCGACGGGTGCGCGAAAGGCGTTGCGCGGCGGGCTTTCCTACTTTGGCTTTTGACGAGGCTTTGCGTTGGGTACGGGTAGACATCATGCTGCCTTGGGTGCGTGGTTGGTTGGTGGTACCGTGATTTTCTCTGCTCCGCCGCTCTGGCGCCATGTCGCTCGGTTTCTCTGCTGAGAGGCCCCATCGGCCCGGAACAAATGCATTTCTTCCGCGGGCAGGGCAAATGGCAGTTCGTCACCGGTCGCAATGTCGTCACGCTGCGTCTTGGCCAGCAACGGTGCGTCGGCACCTTCGACGTCGAAGTACACGTAGCTGAGCTCGCCGAGCCGCTCGACGTGGCTCGCGCGCGCTCGTAGCGGCCCCTGCCCCACTACAACATGTTCGGGCCGTATGCCCAGCGTCACCGGCTCGCCCAGCGCCAGGCCCTGCCGCGCCACCTGCGCTTCGCAAATCATGTTGTGCACGGCAGCCTCTACCGTCTCGCCATCTAGCGACTTGATTCGCGCGTGAATAAAGTTCATCGCCGGCGAGCCTATGAAGCCGGCAACGAAGCGGTTTGCGGGATGGTGGTAGAGCTCTAGCGGATGGCCCACCTGCGCGATGCTCAGCAGATCCTCGCGCCCATCCAGCGGTTGTAGCAGCACAATCTTGTCGGCCAGCGTCATCGCTTCGACCTGGTCATGCGTCACGTACACCATGCTGCTGGAGCTCAGCGTGCGGTGCAGCTTGGTGATCTCAAAGCGCGTTTGCACCCGCAATGCAGCGTCGAGGTTGGAAAGCGGTTCGTCGAACAGAAACACTTGCGGCTTGCGCACGATCGCGCGCGCGATCGCCACGCGCTGGCGCTGGCCGCCCGAGAGTTCCTTGGGCCGGCGTTGCAGCAATCCTTCGAGGTGCAGGATACGCGCGGCGTCGGCGACGCGGCGCTCGATTTCGCTGGTGGCAATTTTGTGGTGCCTCAATCCGAAAGCCATGTTTTCATACGCTGTCATGTGCGGGTACAGCGCGTAGCTTTGGAACACCATGGCCACGTGGCGCTGCGCCGGCGGCAAATCGTTGACGACGACGCCGTCGATCGCAATCTCGCCCACCGTTGCGTCTTCAAGGCCGGCGATCAACCGCAACAGCGTTGACTTGCCGCAGCCGGAGGGGCCGACAAAAACGCAGAACTCGCCCGCCGCTATCGTCAG
>JAOTTZ010000350.1 GCA_029864165.1 Burkholderiaceae bacterium | reverse complement strand
CATCATCACGCTGTCGCTGATCGCTGTTGTGTACATCGGCCTGGTGGCGCTCGTTCAGCAAGATATGAAAAAGCTCGTAGCGTATTCGTCGGTGGCGCACATGGGGTTCGTGACGCTGGGCTTTTTCATGTTCAACGAACTCGGCATCTCGGGTGGTTTGGTGCAGATGATTGCGCATGGTTTTGTTTCGGGCGCCATGTTTCTTTGCATCGGCGTGCTCTACGATCGGGTGCATTCGCGTGAGATCTCGGCTTACGGCGGTGTCGTCAACACCATGCCGAAATTTGCCGCGTTGGCCGTGTTGTTCGCCATGGCCAACTGTGGCCTGCCAGGCACCGCCGGCTTTGTCGGCGAGTGGATGGTGATACTGGGCGCCGTCAAGGTCAATTTCTGGCTCGGTGCCTTGGCAGCGACGACGCTCGTCTTCGGTGCCGCTTACACGCTGTGGATGGTCAAGCGTGTCTACTTCGGGGGTGTTGCCAACCAGCACGTGCGCGACTTGAGCGATATCAATCTGCGTGAATTGGCCATGCTGACCACACTCGCCGTCGCCGTGCTGTGGATGGGTGTGTACCCGAAACCGTTCACCGATGTCATGCAGGCATCAGTGACCGAACTGATCCGTCATGTCGGCAACTCCAAGCTCTGAGTATGAACTGGCCCGCCATTTACCCCGAGTTGTTGCTGCTGACCATGGCTTGCGTGGTCACTTTGGTCGACTTGTTCGTCACCGACAAGCGGCGCTTGGCGACCTACTTGCTGACGCAAGCGACCTTGCTGGTGGTCGCCGTCATGCACCTGTATTACTTCTACGCGGGCGAGCTTGTTTACAGCATGCAGGCCATGGTGGTCAGCGATCCGCTGGGGCATTTGCTGGGATTTTTTGCGAGTATCGCCACCGCGGTCACGCTGGCCTACGCGCAACCCTACGTGGCAGAGCGCGACATGCTCAAGGGCGAGTTGTTCACGCTCAGCATGTTCTCGCTGCTGGGTATTTTGGTCATGCTGTCGGCCAACAACTTCCTCATTGTCTACCTCGGTCTGGAGCTGATGTCGCTCAGTCTTTATGCGCTGGTGGCGCTGCGGCGCGATCACGCTCCCGCGACCGAGGCGGCGATGAAGTACTTCGTGCTCGGCGCGCTGGCCAGCGGCTTTTTGCTTTACGGCTTGTCGATGATGTACGGCGCGACCGGCTCGTTGGACATCAGCGAGGTGTTCCAGGCCATTGGCATGGGCCAGATCAACCCGTCGGTGTTGACACTCGGCCTCGTGTTCATCGTCGCCGGCTTGGCTTTCAAGCTCGGCGCGGTGCCTTTTCACATGTGGGTACCGGACGTCTACCAGGGCGCGCCGACGGCTGTCACGCTGCTCATTGCCGGCGCGCCCAAGCTGGCGGCGTTTGCCATCACGATACGCCTACTGGTCGCAGGCTTGCTCGGCCTGGCGGCCGATTGGCAACAAATGCTGGTGTTGTTGTCGGTGGGCTCGATGGCGCTGGGCAACCTGGCCGCCATCGCACAAACCAACCTCAAACGCATGCTGGCCTATTCGACCATTGCACAAATGGGTTTCATGCTGCTGGGTTTGTGCTCGGGCGTTGCCTATGTCAATACCGTGTCGGCCGCCAACGCCTACAGCTCGTCGATGTTCTACTTGGTGACGTATGTGTTCACCACGCTGGGCACTTTCGGCATGATCATCGTATTGTCTCGTCGTGGCTTCGAAGCCGAGCAAATTGGCGACTTCAAGGGCTTGGCGCGGCGCAGCCCGTGGCTGGCCGGTGTGATGGCGATTTTCATGTTCTCGCTGGCTGGCATTCCACCCACGGTCGGCTTTTACGCCAAGCTCTCTGTCCTGCAAGCACTGGTCTCCACCAACGTGGTGGGCTTGATTTGGCTGGCGGTTGTGGCCGTACTCTTGTCGCTCGTGGGGGCTTACTATTACCTGCGTGTCGTCAAGACCATGTACTTTGACGAGCCGACCGATAACGCACCGCTGGTGGTCAACGGACAAACGCACGCCTTGATGGCGCTCAACGGCGCCGCGGTCCTGATGTTCGGCCTGCTGCCGGGCGGCCTGATGGATTTGTGCGCGCAGGCGATCGTCAAGGCCTTGGCGACTTGAACCCGCTGACATCCTGGGCCAACGGCTTGGCAAGCCGTCGGAGATCGGTTAAACCTACTTTCCGCAGTTGACCGCTCACCTCCGCTGGCTAATCTGCATGATCACCGACCTGCGCACCCACGATACACGCAACCATTTGAGAACCATCGCTACACACCCAATCATGCCGCGCTGCGGCGTGCTGGCCGCGTTGCTCCTCGTTGCAGGCGTTGAGCCTGCGCCTCGTCGCGCCTTGCCAGCAAACCGCATCACGGCACGCTTAGGTGCGTCCAACCGCGCAAAGTAGGTTAAAGCGTTGCGATCATGAACCGCACATCGACTATCCCCCCGATAGCACCCGACTCCGACGCTCACCTGCGCGAGGACGGGATAGCCGGCACACAGGTCTACCGCGGCGATTTCCTCGACGTGCGTCTGGACCAAGTTCGCCTGCCAGATGGCGGCGGCGCAAATCGCGAGTACATCGTTCACCCCGGCGCGGTGATGATTGTTCCCTTGCTCGACGATGGGCGTCTGGTGGTCGAGCGCCAGTATCGCTACCCGGTGGGTTGCGTGATACTCGAATTTCCGGCCGGCAAACTCGACCACGGCGAATCACCGTTTCAGTGCGCGGTGCGCGAGCTGGCTGAAGAAACGGGCTACCGCGCCCAGGAGTGGGCGCGCGCGGGTGTGCTGCACAACGCAGTGGCTTACTCCACCGAGGGTATCGAAGTCTGGTTCGCACGCCGCCTGACTGCGGGCGATCAGTGCCTCGACGTGGGCGAGTTCATCGATGTCGGCAGCGCGACCGAAGACGAACTGAACGAATTGGCACGCCGCGGTGAACTGACTGACGCGAAAACCTTGATCGGATTGTTGTGGCTGGCGCGCTGGCGCGCCGGCCATTGGAAGCTTCAATGGCAGCCTACACTGTGAACTTGGCGTCTGTCGGCAGAGCTTGTTC
>JAOTTZ010000349.1 GCA_029864165.1 Burkholderiaceae bacterium | reverse complement strand
CGAGACAACGATTTCGGTATGTGTGTCCAACCCGAAATCGCGGCGGCGAAATTCAGCACGACCCTCCGAGAAAATTGCTTCATAGAGATCGCCACGCTGCTGCGTGGGTTGGTAGGCCGTGGACCAAAACTCGCCGCTGGCGAGGTCTCGCAAGTAGCAAAAACTGCCCCAGGGGTCGCAAGTGCTGTCCTCGCGCCAGCGGGTGAGCGCGAAATCCTTCCAGCGGCTGTAGCCACCCCCCGCATTCGTCACCATCACTTGATAGCGACCGTTGGACAGCAGTTGCACCTCGGGTGCCGGTGTATCGGGGGTGTTGAAAATGCGGATCGGCGCCTCGGGCCCGCTGAAAGTGCTGCGCAGCTCGGCGCGGTCGGCGGTGTGCGGGTGAAACGCGACCACTCGTGGAACGCGCTCGTGCAGCAGCAGCAGCGTGGCTTGAAACTGCGGATCAGCCTCGAAGCGCCTTTGCATTCGTTGCCCCAGCAAGTGATACGCAAGCGCGAGCAGGCTCATGCCTTGATGGTGGGCCATGAAGGAGCGCACCACCACGCTGCGCTGGCCGCGCGGCAGGCGCGAGGGCGTGTAGTCGACTGCTTCGTGCAAGCCAAATGGTCCGGCAGCGCCCTCCACGGCAAGGCGCTGCAGGTTGGCGCACGCAGCGGCGGGCGCGACCATAAGGGCCATCGCCGATGCATAGGGCGCGACCACCAGGTCCTCGGCCAGCCCGCGCTTCAAACCCAGGCCCGGCACGCCGAAGGCGCGGTACTGGTAGTTGAGCGCCGCGTCGGTCGCGTTGTAGCCCGACTCCGAGATGCCCCAGGGCACTTCGCGCTGGCGGCCGTACTCGATCTGTCGCTGCACCGCAGCTTGGACGGTTTGACCCAGCAGGGTGTTCTCATAGCTCGGCATCACGAGCATAGGCATCAAGTACTCGAACATCGAGCCGCTCCACGACAGCAACACCGCCTCGCCGTTGGCCGTGGTGAGCAAGCGGCCCAGCGCAAACCAGCTTTGTTGCCCGGCCTGGCCCTGAGCGATCGCCACGAAGCTGCCCAGCCGCGCTTCTGAAGCCAGCAGGTCGTAGTAGCCCGCGTCCAGTCGTCGCTCCTCGACGTTGTAGCCAATGCTCATCAGGTGGCGCGAGCTGTCGTAGAGCAGGCTGTGGTCCATATCGGCGAGCGCGCCGGCACGCGCGGCGAGGTCTTCGATCGCGGCAAGGTGCGCCTTTGCGTGGGCTTGCGCTTCGATGGCGGCGTGCGCGCTGTCGATCGGACGCGTGACGAGCTCGCGCAAGCTGGGAACCGCGATGGCGGGCTCGCCCGGCGTGCCTGGCTGGCTCGCCCAAGGCGCGAGCGGCAGTAGCTCGTCGAGCCCGGCACGGCAATGGCCGGCGAGCGCTTTGGCCCAGCGCAGGGCGTCGCTCCGTGCGGTTTCGTGTGCGTCTGCCGCTTCGGCCTGCGTGAACGCGGCCAGCAGCTCGGTTGCGCCGCGGTCTTGTTGCTCCAGCATTACCCGCGTCCCTTCGAGCGTTGTCGGTGGCGTTTTGAAATGGGCCATGAGCAACTGTTCGAATTGCAGCATCGCATCGCCGGCAACGCCATCTGTGCCGTCACCGAAAGCCTCCTGCAGCAGCCCGAAAGTGTCGCGCACGCCGTCGCACCAGGTGGGCACGAGGGTAGGCTCGTCGGGCAGCGCCAACAAGCCGGCGCGCAATGTCAGCAGGTAGCCGGCCAGGTTGCCACTGTCCACGGCAGAAACGTAATGCGGGCGCAGCGGCTGCAGGCTCTGCGTGTCGTACCAGTTGTAGAAATGGCCGCGGTGTTTCTCCAGCCCCTCCATTGTGTTCAGCGCGGCCGCTGTGCGCGCCAGCAACTGACCGGTGGTGATGTAGCCGAAGTCTCGCGCCGTCATGTTGGCCAGCAGCGCGAAGCCCATGTTGGTGGGCGAGGTGCGGTGCGCAATCCGTGCGACGGGTTGTTCCTGCACGTTGTCGGGCGGCAGATGGTGATCGTCGGGCCCGACGTAGGCCTCGAAAAAGGCCCAGGTGCGGCGTGCCAGCCGGCGCAGGAACACTGTCTGCACGCCACTGAGCGCGGGCTGATCGCGCTGCAGGGGGCGGTCCATCCACCACACGAGCAGGGGCGACAGCAGCCACAGCAGCAGCAGCGGGGTGGCTACGCCCAACGCCTGCGGTCGCAGCACGACCAGCGCCATGGCGGTGACCAAGGCCAGCACCGGGCCGATCCACATCGTTCGCGCTGTGGCGAGCAGGTCGCGCAGGCTGCCGGGCTCGGCGACGTGCTGCACGTCGGCCGAGGGCTGCCATTGCAACAGTCGACGGCCCGACAGCAGCACGCGCCACAGCGTGCGTGCGATCGCATCGAGGCTGTACGCGGCCTCGTGCGGCAAGCAGGCCAGCGCCATCAGCACCTGCAGCGCCTGGCGCCCTGCCGACGGCGCGGCTCGGGCTGGCTGCCACGCCAGTAGCGCAGCCATGGACTGGCGCACGAGGTCGAACAGATAAGCTGCCAGCGGCACCAGCGCCACGATAGCCAGCGCGCCCAAGGTCCACAGCGCGGGGTCGGGCAGCAATGCCCAACTCAGCAGCAGCATCACCAGCAGTGCGGCCGGGCTCAGGCTGCGCCGCAGGTTGTCGAGTATCTTCCACTGCGAAAGTGCCGACAGTGGGTTGCGCGGCGCGCCGCGCGCCGCGTCGGGCAAACCCTGAAGAACATGTAATTGGGGGCGCAGCCAGCCGACCAGCTGCCAGTCGCCGCGGATCCAGCGATGGCGGCGCGACACATCGGCCCTGTAGCGCGTCGGCGGTTCCTCGACCAGTTCCACATCGCTGAGCAGCCCTGAACGCAGGTAGCAACCTTCGAGCAAGTCGTGGCTGAGGATGCGGTTCTCGGGCAGCCGGCCTTTGAGCGCGCGCTCAAATGCGTCCACGTCGTAGACGCCCTTGCCGATGAAAGAGCCTTCGCCGAACAGGTCTTGGTAGATGTTGGACACGGCGCGCGTGTAGGGGTCGATGCCCGCCTCGCCGCCGAACAGGCGTGCGTAGGCGCTG
>JAOTTZ010000348.1 GCA_029864165.1 Burkholderiaceae bacterium | reverse complement strand
GCGAGAGAAACACTGTCCAACCGCCGGCCAGCCCGGTAGCAACCCAGGGGCAGCCGCAGTCCAACCCGGTGCTAGACAAGGATCAACCAGGCGGTGAAAGGGGATCAACAGGCGGTTTTTCATAATGTGAGAGTGAAGCTATCGGGTGGGCTTGAGCGATAGGCTCAGGCAATGGGGGGGCGAGTTGGGACTTTGGGGTATCTCGACATGGGACGGCGGGTCTAGCGTGAACTTGATCCAGAACACTTCGGCCACGCCCCGCCACTTGCTCCCGGGGGTTTGCTGCGGCTAAGTTAGTGTCCGCTAGCTTTTTTCATGGTTTTTATCGCTAAAGCCCTGCGACGTCTGGTGTCACAGAAACAACAATTTGTAGTCCTTCACCCCCCCGGCCCCCTTGCGCTTGCGCCCGGGCTTGGCCGTCGGCTTGTCGCCCATGCCGGCCTGCTCTGGCCCTTCGTCGTCCTGCTCGCTGTCGTCGTCGCTGTCGTCGAGACCGCGCGACCGCACCACCCTTGCCGGCGCAGTGCTTGGCAGCGGCTCCAGCTTGACGCCCAGCAGCGTGTTCAGCATTGAGCGCCACCGGCCAGGCGCCTGACGTTCACCACCAGCACCACCACCAATAGACTTCAGTGGAAGGGTGTTCTTCATGGGTTGCTATGCGGCGTGTCGCGTGTGCGATACATGACCCCTCTATAAACTGAATAAGAGACTAAACAGAGTAAACCTGCCAAACCTGCCAAACCTGCCAAACTCAACAACGGCGCGGGTTTGCAGACTGCCACCTGTGCCTGAAAGCTCACGGCGCAATTCAGTTTTTCCAGTTTTTCCAGTTTTCCCACTTTGGCAGCTTTGGCAGTTTTTCAGTTTTTCCCAGGGGGCAGACTGATGTGGCGGACGTTCCGATGGCGCATACGTGTTTCAACCCAAAGCGCCTGTTCGTCAGGTTGACTTGATGCCCAGCGGCTTATGACGTTGCCGGCAGCCTTCAGCCCTAGCCCAGTCGAAGAGGACACCTCCTGCGCCAGTGAGACAAAGGACATACCGCCGCCGGCCAACGCCGACCGGACGGCCTCTATAACCACGGCGTCGGCCTCCTGGCGCTTACGCCGCGCCTCGATGCTGGCAACGTCAACAACGGCCTCTGAGGGCGCCAGAACCATCGTGGTCGTGTCGAGCGTGAACGTCAGCGGTTGCACCAGGCACCTCCACTTGTCCGGCCTCAGGGTCATGGTGACGATGCCCATCGCGTCCTTGTCCGCGGCCTCGATGTAGATCAACTCGTCCACGTCGTTTCTCACGTCGCCGACACCCTCGAACATCCAACGGCCGTCTATGCCCTTGTGCTTGTTCGTGTGCGCGAGCAACAAGACCGTACCGCCGCGCTGAGTCAGGCCGCGCATCAACCTGAAAAACTCCCGCGTCCCGCCCTTGGACATCAGGTCGGCAAACTTTTTCAAAGTGTCCAAAATGAACACGTTCGCCGACAAGTCGGCCCCGGATCGCACCAGCTCCCGCAGCACCTTGATCTGCGATTCAGGCGTCGCGCCGTTCAGTGTGGTGTTCAGTAGCGCGTAGCCGTGCTTCTTGGCATGCTCGAACAGCCCAGGCAGGTCACCCGCTGACGCATCTTCTTGAAAGAAAAATACGTTGTATCCGCTGGCGGCCATCTCAGCCGCTGCGAGCTTGGCAATCGTGGTCTTGCCGCCCCCTGCCGGGGAGCACCACACGGCCAGGTGACTCAACGCAATGATGCGTCGCCAAATCAATCTAGTCTGCTGCATCTTGTCTACCTGTTCAGGTTGAACCTCAAAAACCCTCAGCGCCTGCGTAGCCGCATCGGCCCGGTGTATAGGCGCGTTCGCCACCAAGTCGATAACGTCGTGTTCACTCATGCGGTCACCGCCAGGTCGTTGAGGTCTTTCTTGTGCTCGCGCGGCTTGACTATCCGAACCTCGCGCCCGGCAGCCGCCCAACGGTCAGCGCATGTGGTCGCCGCCTTGATGCCGGCAGGGTCGTTGTCGGCGCCGATGGTCAAGCTCTCGACACCAGCAAGCACGGGCAGCGCAGCCAGGCCAGACGCATCGACGGTTGCCCACACCGGGCAAAACGCATGAGCGAGCGATAACGCGGTCTCGATGCCTTCGGCAACGCCCAGGCCCATAGTCACGGCTTCGTCAGGCCACAGCCGGCACACCGCCCCGGCCTTGGCGTGCCCGGCTAGCAGCAACCTCGGCGTATCAATAGGCGCCTTGGTGCCGTCACCGCAAACCCATGTCCGATGGAGCGAGCGCTTAACCCGGTAGTCCATGCTGTCGGTCAACAGCGCGACTAACGCCGGCCCGACGTAGCCGCTCGGGTGCTTCAGTGAAGGATGCCAACGAAGATCGCTATCAGGTGGCGGTATCCGACAATGCCGTGCTTCAAGATAGGCACGCGCCTCGCCACTCAGCTCCAACGTGGAGGCCCAAAGCGCGCAGCCCCAGTCGTTCAGGATGATGTGTTGCTCCGGCGCTGTCTTGACTGTCGGTGAGCGTGGTATCGCAGGGCGTTTTTTCTGGCTTGATTCAATATGCCCGCACCTGAAGCAATGAATCACACTGCCGCCATCATCGACACGTAGGCCAGCGCTCCGGTCGCGGGGCCCACGTGAGCAGCTCGGGCACGTAACACGATGCTGGCCGTAGGGGTAGTCGCCGCTCATGCCGCACCCCCGTCTGAGTATTTCGCGGTAAGCCCTGAAATGCTTTTCAAGGGGGCCACGAACTTGTTCATAGACTGAACTTCCACCCGCTCTATCTCGACAGCGTGATTCCATAAGTCTCGGTCCAGCCGGGCGAGAATCTCGGCCTCTACCCTCTGGCGCAAGACCACCGGTGACAGCGCGTCGATCTCAAAACACCTTCGACCGTATTGACCGACAAACCACCCGTAACGCGGGTCCTTGCACTTGGTGTCAGCGTCGAAGTGCGGCAGGTCGGTGTCGTCCTTTACGTCGTCGTGACTGAGTGCAATGCGGGTAATGTTGGCGCTGCCGCCATAACGGGCCAGACGTTCGGGGAGGTCGTGCTCCGACA
>JAOTTZ010000021.1 GCA_029864165.1 Burkholderiaceae bacterium | reverse complement strand
TGGCCGAAACGGGCGGCTTGTCGAATGCTATTTTCGGTTCGTTGATGATGGTCTCGCTGGCCACCGTGTTGGGCACCCCGGTAGGGGTACTGGCGGGGATTTATCTGGCCGAGTACGGGCAAAAAACTTGGTTGGGCAGCGCGACGCGGTTCATCAACGATATTTTGTTGTCGGCGCCGTCTATTGTGATCGGCCTGTTCGTCTACGCGGTTGTTGTGGCTCAGCTCAAATCTTTCTCGGGCTTTGCGGGTGTGCTGGCGTTAGCGCTGATCGTTATTCCGGTGGTCATACGCACGACGGAGAACATGTTGAACCTGATTCCAAACTCGCTGCGAGAAGCGGCCTACGCTTTGGGCGCGCCGAAGTGGCGGGTGATCATGACGATCACGATGAAGGCGGCTTGGGCTGGTGTAATGACCGGTATTTTGCTGGCAGTAGCGCGCATTTCTGGTGAGACGGCGCCGTTGCTGTTCACAGCGCTCTCCAACCAGTTTTGGACTTCGAACTTGAGCGAACCCATGGCCAGTTTGCCGGTCACCATATTCAAGTTCGCAATGAGCCCCTATGAAAATTGGCAAAAACTCGCGTGGGCGGGGGTTTTCATCATCACCCTCGGCGTGCTGTTACTAAACATTTTGGCGCGTGTACTGTTCCGTAGCAAACATTGATGGATAGCAAACACACTATGGATGCCAAAGCCGGTTCGCCCGCGACGGTTGCCCCCAAGCTTTCAGTGCGTAACCTCGATTTTTTCTACGGGGCCTTTCAAGCGCTGAAGGGTATTAACCTTGATATCCCTAAGAACAAGGTCACCGCTTTCATCGGCCCGTCAGGTTGCGGCAAATCGACCTTGCTACGCACTTTCAATCGCATGTTCGAGCTATACCCCGAACAACGCGCAGAAGGCACGGTACTGCTCGATGGGCACGACATCCTGAAGAGCCGGGAAGACGTTTCGCTGATTCGATCCAAGATCGGCATGGTGTTCCAGAAGCCCACACCGTTTCCGATGTCGATTTACGACAATATCGCCTTCGGCGTCCGCTTGTTCGAAACGCTGCCGCGCGTCGAAATGGACGAGCGCGTAGAGTGGGCGCTCAAAAAGGCCGCTTTGTGGGGTGAAGTCAAAGACAAGCTGAACCAGAGCGGTTCGAGCCTTTCTGGTGGGCAGCAGCAGCGCCTATGCATAGCGCGTGGTATTGCGATCAAGCCGGAGGTTTTGTTGCTCGACGAGCCTTGCTCGGCACTCGACCCGATCTCCGCCGGCAAAATCGAGGAGCTGATCACTGAACTCAAGACCGACTACACGGTGGTGATCGTCACCCACAACATGCAGCAGGCGGCGCGTTGCTCAGACGCCACTGCCTACATGTACCTTGGTAACTTGATAGAGTTCGGGCCGACGTCAGAACTTTTCATGAAACCGAAGAAGAAGGACACCGAAGACTACATCACCGGGAGATTTGGCTGAACTCCCACTACACCGGTCTTATCGGCCGAGGAGCACACGATGACAGATAAACACCTCTCTACCCAGTTTGACGCTGAACTCAGCGGCATCTCCACGCGCGTGCTGGAGATGGGCGGCCTGGTCGAGTCGCAGGTAGCCCAAGCGGTGCAATCGCTGACGAACTTCGATGGCGAAATCGCTGCGATAGTGCTGACGACGGAACAGCGCGTCAACGCGATGGAGATGGAAATCGACCGCGATCTGTCGACCATCATCGCGCGCCGGCAACCCACTGCGCGAGATCTGCGCCTGTTGATCGCCATCTCGAAGACCATTACCAATCTCGAGCGCATCGGTGACGAGGCGGCGCGCATCGCGCGCACCGTGAAGCGGTTGATCAAATCAGGCGGCTCCAACCACCAACGCTTGCCGTTGAGCGACCTCGCCTTCGAGTCAGAACTGGCGACCGCGCAACTGCGCAAAGCGCTGGACGCTTTTGCGCGGCTCGACGTCGGCAAGGCGATCGAGGTACTCAAGCATGACGATCTGATCGACAAGGAATTCGAGGGCCTGCTGCGCAAGCTCATCACCTACATGATGGAGGACCCGCGCACGATTTCATCGGCCATAGACATGATTTGGGTGGCCAAGGCGATTGAGCGCGTCGGCGACCATGCTAAGAACTTGGCGGAGGTCATCATCTACATCGTCAAGGGCACCGATGTTCGACACAACCCGGTCGAGGCGGTGGAGTCCATGGTCGAGTAATCAGCACTTGGCGCAGACGGGCATGAGCCGGGTTCTGATAGTCGAAGACGAGCCGGCAATCGCCGAGTTGATAGCGATGAATCTTCGGCACGCGGGTTTCGATATCACGTTGGCCGCCAGCGCCGAACAGGCGCAGAGCGAGGTCGATCGGATCTTGCCCGACTTGGTGATTCTCGACTGGATGCTGCCGGGCCAGTCGGGCCTGTCGCTTGCAAAACAATGGCGAGCACACTCGCGCACGCGCGAGTTGCCGATCATCATGCTGACGGCGCGCGCCGCCGAGACCGACAAGATCTCCGGCCTAGACGGGGGCGTTGACGACTACCTCACCAAGCCTTTTTCCACCCAAGAGCTGCTGGCGCGAATCCGCGCTGTGCTGCGCCGCAAGCGGCCGGAATCGCTCGACGCTGCTGTGGAGGTCGATGGCTTGCGAATCGATCCATCAACGCGCCGCGTTACTTACGGTGGGCAAGATGTCACACTCAGCCCCACCGAATTTCGTTTGCTGCATTTCCTCATGGTGCACCCAGAACGCGTGTATACGCGCGCCCAGCTACTCGATTGCGTTTGGGGTGACCATGTTTTCATCGAAGAGCGCACCGTCGACGTGCACGTGAAGCGGTTGCGTGAGGCGCTTTCGAAAGTAAGCTGCGCCGGCCTGGTCGAAACTGTGCGCGGTGTCGGATATCGCCTGATCTAGGGTCGCGCCGCCTCACGGCTTGAGGCTCGCCCATAAACTTTTGCAACACGTTAATGAGTTGGTCTTTACCGCGCATTCTCGCTCGCTTGCTGGCGACATTGCTGGGCGGTGGTGCGGGCCTTGTGATCGGTGACCTGGTACAGGCCCCACTGTTCGGCGTTTTAGTGGGCAGTTGCGTCGGCGTGCTGCTGATCGGTTTGCGCGATGGCTTGCGTGGCTATCGACTCATCAGTTGGCTGCGTGGCACCCAAGACGACCAAGCCCCGCGCGATGCCGGCTTCTGGGGCGAGATCGGCTACAGAGTCGAGCGCGCTATCCGCCTGCGGGAACGAGATACTGTGCAAGAGCAGATACGCCTGAAGCAATTTCGCTCTGCGATTGAGGCATCGCCAAACGGCGTGTTGATGCTCGATGCGGGAGACCAGATCGAGTGGTGCAACCCGGTGGCGGCGGACCAGTTCGGGCTCGATCCGCGGCGCGACATCCGGCAACCGATCACGAATTTGGTGCGGGCCCCCGCGTTCGTCGACTACATGCAGGCAGGTGAGTTCGACGAGGCCGTCGACATCCCAGGACCGCATGGCGATGGCACGCTTTCGGTGATGGTTCGCCGCTACGGCGAGGGCCAAAAGCTGGTGCTGTCGCAAGACATCACGGAGCGTGAGCGCTCCGAACGCATGCGCCGCAACTTCGTTGCAAACGCATCGCACGAGATCAGGACCCCCTTGACGGTGCTGTGTGGGTTTATCGAGACCATGAGCAATCTGCAGCTATCCGAGGCCGAGCAACGCCACGTGCTGACGCTGATGTCGCAACAGGCCCAACGCATGCAGGCTCTGGTGAGCGACCTGCTCATGCTGGCGATGCTAGAAGGCAGCCCGCGTCCGGCGCCGGACCAATGGATAACGGTCAGCAAACTGCTGGCTCAAGTGAAGACGGACGCCACGACCCTGTCGTCCGGGCGGCATCAACTGCATTTCGCCGACGAGCTGTCAGGCCAGATCGCCGGCACCGAAACGGAGTTGCTGAGCGCGGTGGGGAACCTGGTCAACAACGCCGTTCGCTACACGCCGGAGGGCGGCACCATCGACGTGACTTGGCGCTTGCGGCCTGACGGTACGGGAGAAATCGCCGTGACCGACAACGGGCCCGGCATCGAGCGCGAACACCTGCCACGACTGACCGAACGCTTCTACCGGGTCGACAGCAGCCGCTCGCGCGACACCGGCGGCACCGGACTGGGCTTGTCCATCGTCAAACACGTCGTGCAACGCCACGGTGGCGAGCTTGAGATTCAGAGCGAGCCGGGTGCGGGGTCGAGCTTCAAACTGGTGTTGCCTGCGGCCCGGTTGCGCGCATAGTGGTGGCGTCAGCACACGCTGGCGCTGCTGAGGGTGGTACTCTGGGAGGCGTTCGCGCGACCAACACGGAGGGTGACATGCAGGAGTTGAATGCGAAGCGGATCCTGTACTACTGCCAAAGTCTGGTGGGGGTAGGGCACCTTGCTTGTAGTTTGCGAATCATTCGTGAGTTGTTGTCACACGCTGAGGTCGATTTAATTCAGGGTGGACTAGACACCGGCACCGCTTTGGAACTCCCAAGATATCGTAATCTGCGTCTGCCTACGCTGTTGCATGATCATGAGACCGGTGGATTGATCGACCCAGAGGAAAACGGCGACGTCAAGGAAATATGGAAATCGCGCACTGACGCGATGACTCGCTTTCTGCGCTGGCCCTACCATGCCGTCGTCGTCGAGTTCTATCCCTTTGGCCGCCGGCGCTTCAAGCGCGAGGTACAAGATTTGTTTCGTACCGTTCGGGAACACTGTGGCCCGGTTCCGATCTTCACCTCGGTGCGCGAAGTGTTGGTGCCGCGCGCACTTGAGACAGAGCGCCGCATGGTAGCGTCGGTGCGCAAACATATACACACGGTGTTCGTACGCGGCGACCCGGCGATCGTGCGCTTTGACGAAACCTTCTCTCTGGCGCATGAGATTGAGGATCGGCTCTGCTATACCGGCTACGTCAGTTCGGCGCCTCCGCAATGTCGCCCGACGCGGAAAAAACAAATTCTGGTCAGCCAAGGCGGTGGCAACGTAGGTCGGGAACTGCTGGAAGGGGCCATCGGCGCGGCTGCGTTGATGCCGGACTATTTGTTCTTGCTCGCCACGGGGTCCCGAACCACGCAGGCCGAGCTCGATGAACTACGGCAAACGGTGCGCAGTGGCAATGTGGAGATCACGCTATTCTTGCCTGACTTTCAGCAGCGTTTGATGGAGTCTGCGGTGTCGATCAGCATGGGGGGCGACAACACGCTGCTCGACGTCGTCACCACCCGTACTCCAGCACTTGCATATCCCTACCAGGGAAATAGCGAGCAGGGGTTTCGCATCAAAAAGTTTGCAGAGCAGGGATTGCTGTTCGCGCTGGAGGCTGCGGATCTGGTCGCCGAACGCCTCGTCGGAAAAATCGAGCAAGCACTGAACGCACCCTACCCAACGCGCGACATTGCTGTCAATGGTGCCTTCGTGACAAGCGAGAAAATCAAGTCTGTTCTGGCAAGTGCAGCGTAGTTGTGCACGATGCGCCACCACGACATGCAACGCGTATGACCTGCGCCAACACCATCGTTGCTGAAAATCTGCGCCAGGGCACTGGCGAATGGCGACTTACTCGCCCAGCCACGGCGCGCGAGATAGAAGGTTACGCATCCGCCACCAGTGTCAATCGCGGCGAGGTGATCAATTTGTACGTTAATACCAAGGCACCAACTTTTGCGTTGGAAGTATTCCGCATGGGCTGGTATCAAGGAATGGGCGCTCGGCGCGTCCTGGGCCCTACGGTTATCGCGGGCACTGTGCAGGTCGTGCCCACAGTCGAGCCGCAAACGGGCCTCATCGATTGTGCGTGGGCCAACCCCTACCCTTTAACGACGGCCAACCCCGGCGACCCGGCGGATTGGGTCGGCGGCGTATATCTTGCAAAACTCACCGAGCTCACCGATGGTGCGCAGAGTTACATCGTTTTTGTGGTGCGCGATGATCAACGATCAGCCGATCTGTTGTTTCAGCTCAGCGTGACGACCTATCAAGCCTACAACCATTGGGGTGGCAAATCTCTCTACAAGTGGGGTAGCGCTGAGCGTAAACGCGCATCGAAGGTGTCGTTCAATCGCCCGTATGCGGCCAATGCCCAAAACCCGGCAGCAGCCTATGGCATGGGCGCGGGCGAGTTTTTGACCAATCTGCAACCGCACCCGGATAGCTATAAAGTGAGCAACGCCGGCTGGGAATACAACATGCTGCGCTGGTTGGAACGCGAGGGCTATGACTCGGCCTATTGCACTAATCTGGATACCCACGCGATGCCGGGCTTGTTGCGCCAATACAAGGCGTGGCTCTCCGTCGGGCACGACGAATACTGGTCATGGGAAATGCGGCAGCATGTCGAGGCAGCGCGAGACGCCGGCGTGCATCTTGGCTTTTTCTCAGCCAATTGCGCCTACTGGCAAGTCCGCTTTGAAGACAGCAGTGAATCCGGCACATCGAGTCGCATCATGGTTTGCCACAAGAAGGCGGCGCGCGACCCGATTGCGGCAAGCGGCGCCGACAGGTCCCGCGCGACCGACAAATGGCGTAGCGAAGCGGTCAATCGACCCGAAGAGCAGCTTATTGGCGTGATGTATACCGCGGACCCCGTTGATGCCGATATCGTGATCAAAGCGGCTGAGCACTGGGTCTTTGCCAATACCGGACTTGAAGCGGGCGCCACCTTGCCCGGACTGTTGGGCTACGAGGTTGATCGCGTGCACGCACATGCGCCCGCGGGCATACAGATACTGGCGGAGTCGCCATGGGTTGCGCTGACCGATCCGCGTCAGCATGGCGTCGCACATATGAGCGTGTACACGGCAGCCGGCGGCGCCATCGTTTTCGCTACAGGCACGATCCAGTGGTCCTGGGCCCTGGACGATTACAACGTGCCTGCATTGCGGTCATCGCGCCTGAGCTCGGCGGCACAGCAAATAACACACAATGTCTTGCAACGCGTCTTGTCAATGCGTCCTAGTGCGTCTGCGCTGTCCTCGCAGCCATGAGCTGATCGTTGATATCGACCTCGCTCAACTTGCCCTCGTTGAGCGCCAACACACGATCAAACTTGGCAAAGGTCGAAAACTGATGCCCGATGACCAACTTCGTCTTACCGGCATGCATCTCATTGAGCGCTCGATCAATGGCAGCAGCAGACTCAGGATCGACGGCGGAAGTCGGTTCGTCCAGAATCAGAATAGACGGCCGCTTGATCAGAGCGCGCGCGAGGCAAATCCGCTGACGTTGGCCGCCTGAGAGCATGCAACCACGCTCGCCGACCAATGCATCGTAACCGTCAGGCAGTTGCACAATGAATTCATGCGCGTGCGCCGCACGCGCCGCCTGCTCGATCTCTTCGAGCGTGGCATCGGGCTTGCCGTAGGCGACGTTCTCGCGGATGCTGGCACCGAATAAGACCGTGTCTTGCAGCACAATGCCGATCTCGCGGCGCAGCGACTCGCGCGTATACGTGGCAAGATTGCGGCCATCAATGCGGATCATGCCGCCCTGCGGCTCGTACAGGCGAAGCAGCAAGCGCACCAGGGTCGACTTCCCGGCACCAGATGCACCGATCAGCGCAACACGCTCGCCGGAACATATATGCAGCGATACGTCGTCGAGTAGGGGTGTCGCATGCTCGTAGCCAAAGGTGACGTGCTCGAGCGCGATCTCTCCCTTGAGATCGACAGCTTCGACCGCATTGGGTGCGTCGCGAATCTCTGGTGCTATGGCAAACACTTCGCTGATCCGTTCCGCGCTGACGCGCGCACGCGAAAACTTTGCCCATATCTTGCCGAGATCTTTGACCGGCTTGTACAGGGCATTGATGTAAGCCACGAAAACCAACAGGTCGCCGGGCGTAATCTGTCCCTTGAGCGCGAGCAAGGCGCCGGCCCACACAGTGCCTGCTGTGCCGAGCGCGGTGGACAACCCTATCGCTTTAGAAACGGCCGCGGCAGCGCGAGCGCTCCTGAGCCCAGCCTCCAGACTCTGGGCACTTTCCGTCGAGAAGCGTTCTTGCTCAAAACCTTCGCGGCCAAAAGCTTGCACCAAGGCGATCGACGACAACACTTCGTTGAGTCGAGAAATGACCTTGCCCTCTTGCTTGCGCTGTGAACGCGCCGACAATCGAATTTGGCGATTCAAGAAGTACAGCACCGCAAAAAGCAGGGGCAAAGTTGCCAATACCACCAGCGCGAGTTGCCAGTTCATCGCCAACATGATCGCCACCACGCCGAGCAGCATCAAGATCTGCGCGCTAAAGTGAATCGCCCAGTCGGAGAATACGTCGCGTATCAAATTGGTGTCGGAAGCGACCTTGTGGAGTAACTCTCCCGAGCGCGACCGATTGTGGAACGACAGCGACAGTTGCTGCAGGTGCGCAAACAATTCACACCGCAAGGTGTAGACCATTTCATATCCCACCTTGGCGCTCAAGTAGGTTTGCATATAAGCAAAGCCCCCGCTTAGCAAGGCGATGATCGCGATCGAGCAGGAAATCGCCACCAGGGCCACCATCGTGCCGTTAGCAAACAATGGCTGCAGCCAAGCAAGCGTTGGCGCCAATGGCCTGGCTAACAGGACATAGTCAATCACCAACTTGATCGGCCATGGCGAAAGCAGTTCCATCGCAGTGGCCCCCAGCAGACTGATGAAGGCTAGCGCAACGCTCCATTTGCGCGCGCGCAAGTCGCTCAAGACGATCTGCTTAAAGCGCGAGGCACCCGGGTTCATTGGTGGCCTTTGGGCTGCGAGATCCCGCCCAGGGCCACGTTGTAGGTCGCAAATGCTTGTGCCTGCATATCACATGACCAACCCATCGTGGCAGCTCCCGATATTGCTGCCGCTGAGCGTAAACGTAGCAATCTCTGTTGCAATGCCCCGGCGGACGCGATAAAAGTATTTGTTGCGCAAGTGCAGATCAGACCATCTCTCAGGCGGCCAATCAAGCAGCTTGCCCAGCAGCACTCGGTTGGTGCCGCGGTGACCAACGATCAGGATGCTGCGCCCACTGTGCTGTAGCAAGATTTCTTGCAGCGCTTGGCTGACGCGCTGCGTGAACTCGTCGAAGCGCTCGGCGCCGGGCACCTGATAACCCCAAATGTCGGCTTGCCACAGCGCCCACATGGCTTGTGCGTCGGGATCGCGTTCGTCTCGATAGCGCCCCTGCAACACGCCCAGATAGATCTCATTGAGCGCGGGTAATGAGACCATCGGCGATCGTATTGCGGTCGCCGTAGGCTGCGCCGTGTCTATCGTACGTTGCAGTACGCTGGTGTAAATTGCAGCGAGGTTTTCATCCTGTAGGCAACGAGCCAATGCCTCACTTTGTTGTTGACCTTTGGGAGACAAGCCTGGGTCGAGTTGACCGGTCACGCGACTTTGGTTGTTCCATTCGCTTTGGCCGTGGCGCGCGATGTAAAGCGTCGTCACTGCTGGGGAGGCCGACAGGCCGCTCAACTTGTTCATTGCATTCTCAGCCACCGATTTGCTCGAGTATGTCTGCCAGAACGCGGTCGGAATCGAAATGCCGTTCGGCGATCTCGCGCGCCGCCAGACTGTGCTCCTGATAGTCGGCGTTGATCGCCTCTATCCCTGCCAAGGCTTCGCTCATCGATGAGAAAGTCAACAATCCCTTGCCGGTCGGCAGGTGGCCTTCTACTCCCGTCGACTGCACCAGCGCGGGTTTCCCGCTGGCCAAATATAGCGCGCTTCGATCGCTGAACCAACCGGTCTCAAATTCCACGTAACGGTTGTGTGCAACGCTGAACTCCGCACGCGATCGTCCGATGTAGTTGCGATAGTCGTCGAACTCGCGCAAGCGGCCCGGATCGGAAATGATCCACCCCCGGTCTTCGAATATTTGGCGGTCTTTCAAGTGGTCGTCGGACTCCATACGCAGCGCGATCTCCAACCCTTGGCCGCTGGCAGCCGGAAGGTCGAGGTACTGTAGCCAGTTGTCTGCTTTCTCGCCAGAGCGAACCCCTTGCCACTCGAAGGTGGCTCTGCCCTTCCAGGTGGAAATGGTGGTGAATCGCTGGCACCGCAGGTCAGTCGCTGCTGGCCACATGGAAAGCAAGACCGGACGCGGCATCGGTCGCCAGCGTAGCCCATCGGTCGGTATCGAACATCGTGGTGTGCCGATGTTGAGCCCCATCGTAAACAGAAATTCGTAGCGGTCGAGCGGATCGTGGCCTTCGGCTCGCTGGTGAAACAGGGTCTGCGTGCTGCCGGGGTTGCCGTCAAAGAACGCGCGCTGCCTCGGCGGCTCGAAGATCTCGGGTAGCCTGTGGATTTGTCCGCTACGGGTGGCCAAGAGATCGGTCATTTTGGCAACGTCGACTGCCTCAGCGAACGACATCCCATGCGTCGCCTCGCCCTGTTTATAGATCAGGCAACACCTGGGCCAGAGGCCATAGAAGCGGGCGACCGCTTCAAAATGAGCACGCCCGTCCCACTCGGAGAAAGGTACTGCCTCGCCATTCGCAGCGGTACATCGGCCGCGTCCAACGTGCTCGATCAGATAGACCTCGTGGCCCAGGCGTTGCCACCCTGCCGCATAAGCCAGTGCATGATCGATGTGGCCGACCGTGGTGTTGGCTATCTTGCTGGTACAGATGATTCGCATAGGTCGATGCGGGAAGCTAGCCAAGTGGAAGATGCAACTCGATGAATCGCAGCCAGTCTTTGACCCTGGTATTCCACGAGTATCGATCGCACGCCACGCGCCGATTGTTCTCGCCCAAGCTGGCGACGAGCCCCCGATCGGCCTCTAGTCTTGCGACGACCGTCTTGATGCGCTCAAGATCTCTAGGGATGAAAAATCCGTTGCACCCCTCTTGGATCAGATCTTCGCACCCCCCAACTCGGGTGGACAGGACCCCGCGGCCACAGGCAGAGGCTTCCAGGACGCTCTGGGAGAAGCCTTCCGAAGTCGATGCGCAGATGTAGAGATCGATCTGGTTGTACAGCGCCGGCATATCCTCCCGCTGTACTTGGCGCTCCCCCCTGTTGCCTAGAACCATGATTTGCACATTCGGGATCGCGCTCAACGGTTCGATGAATTCGCTGAACCCTTTCAGATAGTCGTGTTTAGGGATGTCCTTGCTGCCGGAAAAACCCAGGACCAGCGGAGTCCGTGGGTCGATATTGACCGGCTTTTTCGGGCTGAAAAGCTCGGTATCGACCCCGTTCTCTGTCAGCGCGATGTTTGTCAGTCCGGCTCGCTCAAAAATCTGGTGCAGCCTGCGGCTGACAGTGTTGACTCCCCTGAGCCGTGACAGCCGATCGAGCAGCACCGCCGGCGGCGACGGCGAGAAATCAGGCAGCGACGTATAGTCGTCCCACGAGCGATGGGAGTGGATTCCGGTGATCAGTTTTCGACGCTCGACGAACGGCATCAGGTCTTCGTACAGCGGCTTCTTCTTCGAGATAATCTGAGTCCACCCCAGCGGAAAGATCAGGTCGTAGCGGTGATGTTCGCGCTCGATGAAGTCCATCTCATCGCTTGCGGCCGCAATGTCAAGCACAAGACGGTCGTTGTTGTTGTACCGTACCAAACCCTTGGCGATCGTGTCGTACGACCAGCCCGGCTTGTCGGTGACGATCAGTACTTTGCTCATCAGCCGTCTACCGTAACCTGGCTCAATGTCTTGAACTGGTAGCCGCGCTTGGCGAGCAACTCAAAGATCGCCTCCAGCCTGTGGAGCATGCCCTGGCAATCTTCTTCGCTCGCGCAGTAGGGGCTCTTGCCCGGAACCAGCTCAACGTTGTGGAACATGCAGCACAGGACGGTCGGATCCGTATGCTGCTCATACCAGTCGACGACTTTCCTGCACTGCTCGAAATCGGAAAACTTAGGCGTCGGACGCAGCCACTCCAGTTCCGGGGTGATAGATACCGGCACCTCGAGCACGGACGAGTCGCCAGGCTGGCAGATGTCGTCAATTGACGGGTAATAGGGCGACAAACACCGTGGCTTGGAGAAATCTGCGATGTCGTGCCAATTTCGAAACGGCGTTACGCTGGTGTCGTGCGTGTAGCCGAGTTGCTGTAAACAATTGATCGTCCAGCCGCGCGCGCCGAATCTACCGGCCCTGAACGAAGCCGGGCGATGGCCGAATAGATCAGCAAATCGATCGGTTAGGCTTTTCAGCTTCTCGAACTCGAGCGCTTCGTCATACTGACACTGCATTTCGCCGGGGTCGCATCCGCTGAAATCGGGGCCGGGGAACTTAGGGCAGGGTCCGATATATTCCCCGTGCAAATGGGAGCCGAGCTCGCACCGGCCCGGGCCCAACGAATTCAGAAATTCGACCGATCTCGCATCGACCATCACCGCCGGGCTGATCAGAT
>JAOTTZ010000347.1 GCA_029864165.1 Burkholderiaceae bacterium | reverse complement strand
GACAAAGGCAGTTGATGCCAAGTGAGAATGTCGAAACTGCCCCCTGATTTGAAGTACAGGTAGACCAACGCGACCAGCATCAAGAGCGACCCGGTCAAGGTGTAGAGAAAGAACTTGAAAGCGGCATAAACGCGGTTGGGGCCGCCCCAGACGCCGATGATCAGGTACATCGGGATCAGCGTCGCCTCGAAGAACACGTAAAACAACAAGCCGTCGATGGCGCTGAACACGCCCACCATCAAGCCGGACAGCACCAAGAATGCGCCCATGTACTGATTCACGCGGTCGGTGATCACCTCCCACGCCGAGATGACGACGATGACGGTGATGAACGATGTCAGCAACGCAAACCATACTGAAATGCCGTCCACGCCCAGGTGGTAGTGCACATTGAAACGATCGATCCAGGCATAGTGCTCCTGGAACTGCATGGCCGCCGTGCTGCGGTCGAAGCGCGTGATCAGCGGGATCGTGACGACAAAGCTAACTGTGGCCGCGAGCAGCGCCAACCAGCGCACGCGCCTCGCGTGCTCTTGTCTTCCAAGGGCGAGCAACGCGACGCCCGAGAGAATGGGCACCCAAATAGCCAGGCTCAGCAGTCCCATCTTCTATCCCGCTCAGCGAACCAGTTGGCCGGACAAGAACGGCCACAACTGCCACGTCATCAAGCCCACGACACCCAGGATCATCACCAGCGCGTACCAATAGAGATAACCGGTCTGCGCCAAGCGCACCAGGCCGGCGAGAGCGCCGACCCCGCGCGCTGAGCCGTCGATCAACACACCGTCGATCACGCCCACGTCGCCGCCACGCCATAAGCCGCGGCCCACAAGCCGCGCCCCGGCGGCGAGCACGTTCTCGTTGAACCAGTCGAAGTAGTACTTGTTGTCGAGCACGCGGTAGATGAACTCGAAGCGCTCTTTGATCGCCGATGGAATCTGTGGTCTTGCCAAATAAAGGAAGTAAGCGAGCGCGACGCCCGCCAGTGCAAGCAAGAAGGGCAAAGTGCTCAGCGCATGCACTGCCATCGCAGCCGCGCCGTGGAATGCGCCCGCCAATGCCTGCATGGCGCGGTGGCTTGTGGCGTCGACGAAGATAGCGTCCGCGAAGAAATCGCCGTGCAGCATGGGCCCTATCGTCAAGTAGCCGATCGCCACCGACGGAATGGCCAGCAGCACCAGCGGCAACGTCACCACGCGCGGCGATTCGTGTGGCGTGTGGTGCTCCTGGTGCTGGTCGTGCGCACCGGGAAAGGGCTTGTGATGAAAACGCTCCGGACCGTGGAAGACCAGGAAGTACATGCGAAAGGAGTACAAGGCCGTGACGAACACACCGGCAACAACGGCAAAGTAAGCAAACCCGGCGCCCCACAAAGTGCTGGCGTGCACCGCTTCGATGATGCTGTCTTTGGAATAAAAACCGGCAAAGAACGGCGTGCCTATCAACGCCAGCGACCCCAGCAGCGACGTGACCCAGGTGATGGGCATGTACTTGCGCAGGCCGCCCATGTTGCGGATGTCTTGGTCGTGGTGCATGCCGATGATCACCGAGCCGGCGGCCAGGAACAGCAGCGCCTTGAAAAAAGCGTGCGTCATGAGGTGAAAAACCGCCACCGAATAGGCCGAAGCGCCCAGCGCCACGGTCATGTACCCGAGCTGCGACAGCGTGGAGTACGCCACCACGCGCTTGATGTCGTTTTGGATAACGCCGAGGAAACCCATGAACAGAGCCGTGATGGCGCCTATCACCAACACAAAGCTGAGCGCAGCGTCGGACAATTCGAACAGCGGCGACATGCGCGCGACCATGAAGATGCCGGCGGTGACCATGGTCGCGGCGTGGATCAGCGCCGAGATCGGCGTTGGGCCTTCCATAGAGTCGGGCAGCCAAACGTGCAGCGGAAACTGCGCGCTCTTGCCCATCGCACCGATAAACAGGCAAACGCAAATCACGGTGATCAGCACCCAGTCGAAACCGGGCAGCGTCAGCCCAGCGAGTTCGGGCCCTTTGGCAAAGGCCTCGGTGTAGTTCAGCGTGCCGCCGTAGGCGACGATGAGCGCTATACCGAGCAGGAAGCCAAAGTCACCCACCCGGTTGACGATAAACGCCTTCATGTTGGCGAAGATCGCCGTCGGCCGCGTGTACCAAAAGCCGATCAAGAGGTAGGACATCAGGCCCACCGCCTCCCAACCGAAAAACAGTTGCAAGAAGTTGTTGCTCATCACGAGCATCAGCATCGAGAACGTGAACAACGAGATATAAGCAAAAAAGCGTTGGTAGCCGGGGTCGTCTTTCATGTAGCCGACGGTGTAGATGTGCACCATCAACGAGACGAAGCTCACCACGCACATCATCATGGCCGACAGGCCGTCGATCAGGAAGCCGATTTCCATTTTCAAATCGCCGACCTGCATCCATTCGTAGATGGTGGCGTTGAAGCGGGCGCCGTTGATCGCGACGTCCCAGAGCACGATGGACGACAAGACGAACGCAATGCCCACGCCCAGGATGGCGACGGTGTGCGCGCCGCTGCGACCTACAGCCTTGCCGAACAGGCCGGCGATCAGCGCGCCGGCCAGCGGCGCCAAAGGGATGAACAGCAGCAGGGTTGCGGACAGTGGTGACGCCATGTTCTTGCTCAGCCCTTGAGGTCGTCGAGCTCGTCGACGTTGATCGTCGCGCGGTTGCGGAACATCACCACCAAGATGGCCAAGCCGATCGCCGACTCTGCCGCAGCCACGGTGAGAATGAAGAACACGAACACCTGGCCGGCCATGCGGTCGGCAACGACGGGCAAGTAATGCGAGAAAGCGACAAAGTTAAGGTTGACCGCCAGCAGCATCAACTCGATGGCCATCAGCAGCACGATCAAGTTCTTGCGGTTCAAAAAGATGCCGATGACTGACAAGGCAAACAAAATCGCGCCCAAGGTCAGGTAGTGTCCGAGCGTCACGGTCATGTTGGTCCCTCGCCGGACGTGGGCGGAGGCGCTGCTTCGACCGTGGGTTGCAGGCGCACCAGACGCACGCGGTCGGCCTTCTTCACGCGCACTTGATCGCCGGGGTCCATCGCCTTGGACT
>JAOTTZ010000345.1 GCA_029864165.1 Burkholderiaceae bacterium | reverse complement strand
ACTTGAATCTGCGCAGCGGCGACGCCGCAGCATGGCGCGAGCATCCGGTGCAGCAAGTACGCGTGCACAACGGCAGCAGCGCGACGGTGCAGCTGTCCACCGTGCGGCCGGTGCAGTATTGGCATGTCGTACCCGACGGGCACGGCGCTACCGCGGTACCGAGCACACAATGGTTGGAAGCCGGGCGCAGCCTCACCATCCGGCCGCGTTGGCCCGGGGGGCGGCAATCGGTGGTGATCGAAGTCAAATCCGATACCAGTCGCTTTGATGCATCCGTAGCGCCCGGCAGCGCCGAACTGCCGGCGCGCAGCAACTCGCAACTGCGCACGACCGTGAGCGTGCCGCTGGGCCAATGGGTAACGCTAGCCTCCAGCACCGGTGGCGGCTATCCTTCCGCTGGCACGCTCAATCATGGTGCTCGCTACGGCACGCAGTACGCCGGCTCGCAGCGCTCGCTGCTGCAAGTTCGGGTCGAACTGGTGGAATGAAGCGCCGCAGCGGTTGCGCGCTTTTGGGGGTCGGTAGGCCCGCGAAATGTCTGGCTCAACCGTCAGTCGTCAAGACCCAGTGCTCCCCGCGGCCACAACACCCACATACGCAGCGGCTGTTTCATCCGTCCGGCTTGTTGTTCGGCCGTTTCGCCCCAGCCCCAAAAGTAGTCGGCGCGCACAGCACCGACGATGGCGGCGCCATTGTCTTGCGCTACGGTCAATCGGCGCAGGGGCGTATTCGATATCGGCTCTGTTGTATCCAGCCAAACGGGAGCACCCAACGGGATGCTTTGCGGATCGACCGCAATCGAGCGACCCGGCGTCAGCGCAACCCCTTGCGCACCACGCGGACCCAACTCGCGGTCGGGCAAAGCTTCCTCGCGGAAAAACACAACGCGCGGGTTGCTCCACAGCATGGTGTCGACCTGGTCCGGATTCATGCGTGCCCACGCCTTGATGGCGGGCCAAGACGCTTGCTCCGGATTCAATTCTCCCTGTTCGACCAACCAACGCCCAATCGATTTGTAAGTATGGTCGTTGTGGCCCGCAAAGGCGACACGCACGACTTGTGCGTCACCACCGGCATCGAGCAGGCGCAACCGCCCGGAGCCTTGAATCTGAAGCAGCAGCGTCTCCAGCGGATCGGCCAAGTAAGCGATCTCGCGCCCGCGCAATTGCGCCTGCGCCTCGGGCAGCGTATCGATCTGCTCGCGCGTCCAGTACGGCTTGCGGCTTTCGAGGCCGACTGGCCGCGCGAACAGCGGTGAGCGAAAAGCACCCTGTGGCTGTCGCGATGCGTCGAACAACGGCTCGTAGTAACCAGTGATCATGCCGTCAGGGTCACCCTCGGGCGACTCGACACGATACGGCTGCACGTGTTGCTCAAGCCAAGCGCGCAGCGTGTCGTCACTGGTATCGCTCGACCGCGCTGCCTCGCTGCACAAGGCAACCCAACTCGGCAGCGGTCGTGAACAACTGCGCAGCAGGGCCGGCCATAGTTCGCTCAAGCGATCTTGCCCCCAGCCAGGCAACTCACTCCACTCCACGGGCACCCAGCGCGAATGCACGGCTGTCAAATCGGAGCGCGCCGGCGCTACTACAGCGGCCGGCGGCGTTATCGGTGCCGGCACCGGCTTGGGGCGGCTGGCGCAGCCCGCCAGCATTCCTACAATCACCAACACCAAGCTTGTGTATCTGAGGACCGTGAACATGTGGGTGATTTTGCTCGAAGCGTTAGCCGCTCTGCTGCTGTTGCTGGTGATCGTCTGGTGGACGATGTTCTCCGGCCGGCGCTCGGGAGAGCGCAAATCGCCAACGGAGAACAATTCCTAAAAACCGGGTGAGGTGAAAGATCGTGACGCTGCGCCGCTCATAGCTTGTCAATGCAGTGCCGAGGTCACGGTCAGCCCAAACTCGGGTACCGGCGCGTCGAACGGTCGTGCGTCTTCAGTCATGCAAAAGTAGGTGCCTTGCATCGTGCCCGTTGGCGTTGCCAGGCGCGTCCCGCTGGTGTACTCGAACTGTTCGCCGGGTCGCAGCAACGGCTGGTGCCCCACCACGCCGAGCCCACGCACCTCCTCGACCTGGCCGTTGCCGTCGATGATGATCCAATGGCGGCCGATCAACTGGCCGGCAACATCACCCGTGTTGCGGATGTTCACCGTGTAGGCGAAGGCTTGCAGCCCGTCTTCGGGTTGCGACTGTTCGGGCACGTGACGCACAGCGACCGTGCACGTGAATTCAGGTTTGGCCATGGGTACATTATGGGAGCAGTTTCAGGCATTGCGGTCGCCAAAATGTGGTGCACAGGCCTCGCCACGGCGCAAACTAGGGGTCTTGAGAGCACAGCGAGCGTAGAATGCGCCGCTGTCTGGTGCGCCGTTCCTCTGACCCAGACACAAGTCTTGTGTGCCGCCGACGTGGTGAAATTGGTAGACACGCTATCTTGAGGGGGTAGTGGCGAAAGCTGTGCGAGTTCGAGTCTCGCCGTCGGCACCAAGTAACTCCGTCCATATGCTTATCCGGCTAGCCCATAAACCTTTGAGTTGACTGCGCATGAATCTGGACGCCTACCTGCCTGTCATCTTGTTCATCCTGGTCGGTGTGGCGGTGGGTGTGGTGCCACAGGTCATCGGCTTTGTGCTCGGCCCGCACCGGCCCAACGCGGCCAAGAACTCGCCTTACGAATGTGGTTTCGAACCCTTCGAGGACGCGCGCATGAAGTTCGACGTGCGCTACTACCTGGTCGCTATTTTGTTCATTTTGTTCGACTTGGAGATCGCCTTTCTGTTCCCATGGGCAGTTTCTCTCAACGAGATCGGCGCGCCGGGCTTTTGGGCCATGATGGTGTTTTTGACTATTCTGGTCGTGGGCTTCGTCTACGAGTGGAAGAAAGGCGCTCTGGACTGGGAATGACAGCTGCGACGACCACGAGGCAAGCATGGGCATAGAGGGCGTACTCCGCGAGGGTTTCGTCACCACCAATCTCGACGCGGTCATCAACTGGTCGAAGACAGGTTCGCTCTGGCCGATGACCTTCGGTCTCGCGTGCTGCGCGGTCGAGATGATGCACGCGGGCGCGGCCCGCTACGAC
>JAOTTZ010000344.1 GCA_029864165.1 Burkholderiaceae bacterium | reverse complement strand
GCGTACGGCATGATGATTTTCAGCGTCTCCAGGTTCAGCGGCACGTCGGGCAACAAAAACACGGGCAAGCTGTCGGGTAGCTCACCCATGTCGCCGACGGTGCGGATGTCCAGGTCGAGCACCATGGCCACACCGGTCAGGGCGACGATCGTAATCAGCGGCGATGGCACGGCCCTGGTGAGGTACGGCAGCCCGTAGATGATGAGCAGACCGGTAGCCGTCATTGCATAGACGACCCAGGTCACGTCGGTCAACTCGGGCAACTGGGCCACGAAGATCAGAATTGCCAGCGCATTGACGAAGCCGGTGATCACCGAGCGCGAGACAAAGCGCATCAACGAACCAAGCTTGAGCAAGCCAGCCGCGATCTGCAGCGCACCCGTGAGCACGGTCGCGGCCAGCAGGAATTGCAGACCGTGCTCTTTGACCAGTGTCACCATCACCAGCGCCATGGCACCAGTGGCGGCGGAGATCATGCCCGGGCGGCCACCCGTGAAGGCGACGATCACCGCGATGCTGAATGAGGCGTACAGGCCGACCTTGGGGTCGACGCCGGCAATGCTGGAAAACGCGATGGCCTCGGGAATAAGGGCTAGCGCAACGACCACGCCGGCGAGCAGGTCGCCGCGGACATTGGACAGCCATTCCAGACGGAGTGAATTGAATTGCATGGCAAGAGAAGGCCGCGCCGGCGTCAGCCAGCGTGTCCGTTCACAAAGGGATCAAAAGATGGGTGCTGAACGCAACCAGCCTCACGGCTGGGCTGGCACAACATCGGGCTCGAGAGCGGTCGCGTTGCGACGGCCCAACGCGACCGTCACCGTACAGAAAAATCCACGCAGCGGCTCGATTCCAGCGTAAGACAAGGGTTCAGCGAGGGTGCGCCGACCACTTGTCGCATCGCAGCATTCTAACCGTGGCGGCGCTGCTCAACCATGTCCGACATGATGTCCGAGGTAAGGGCGATCGGGCGCGCAGAAAAGAGCGCCCGCTTGCTGCAACGCATGAGCGGCGTGCTCAATGAAACCAGCAACCCCGGTAACTTGATCAGTCGCAAGGGATTTCGGCGCTTGTTTCTGGAGTGACTAGCGCAGCGGGTCGAAGCTTGAAGCCGCGGCCACGAAACGAATAGATCGGTCCATCTCAATTCGATCGCGCGGGATTTTGCAGCTGGAAGGCAGCCCGGAGCGGAAATAAACTTACCTGAGTTCACCTTGCAGTCAACAAGAAGAACATCGTCTGCGATCTTTCTGTGCAAGGCCTGTGCCCGTCTGTAGTCCCATGTTTATCGCTGACAAGCAGACGCTGACACGCAGAGGTTGACTTTACACATCTTTATACATACACTTGATTCGTGCGCTACAGCTTCGATCCCACAAAGCGAGTGAGCAACCTGAAGAAGCACGGTTTCGATCGAGCCGACGCGCGGCGGGTGATTGAAACAAGAAGGATCGTGACCTTCGAAGACCGTCGTTTCGAGTACGACGAAGAACGGTTCTTGACGCTGGGGCCGCTGGGTGAAACGCTCGTCGTGATCGTGACGGCGGAGACCGAAGACCACATCCGCATCATCTCGATGCGCAAAGCAGACCGACATGAGCAAGCCATCTAACGTGAAAACCTCACCTAAGGCGCGTGACGACGCACCGCTACGCCGCGCTGATATCGCTGCCGGTAAACTGGTGCTGCGCAAGCGTGGCGCAGGCGGAGCCGTGCTGCCGAAGAAGCAGCGTGTGAACATCTTCCTCGATGGTGCGGTGATCGAGCACTTCAAGACCAAGGCCGGTGACCGTGGTTACCAAACGCTGATCAACGAAGCGCTGAGGGAAGCGATCCAGGCCGAGAGCATCGAAGGCGTCGTTCGCAAAACGATACGCGAAGAATTGCGGCGTGCATGAGAGGCCGATCGCTTGCGTTCGAACTGGGTGCGTGCCAACGCGTTGGCCAGATCAGCGGACCGGCAACGCAGCGCGCAGGCCGAGGTGTTGAACGAAGGGGTCGAAGTCTTTGTCGCTGTACAACAGCGTGAGCCCGCTTTGAATGCACTGCGTCGCGATCACAGTGTTAATCGTCTTGCGCGCCGTGATTCCGACTGCTCGCAGGGCGTCGAGCTTGTCCGCCTGGCGTGTGGCGGTGCCGCGAAAGTAGTCGATCCAAACGCTGGAATCGACCAGAATCACTTGTCGGTTCTCATCGAGTCAAGGTCGCCCTGCCAACTGAGCTTGCCGCGAAAACGGCGAATTTGTTCTTGCTGGTGCAGACGCAGCAAAGTACGCAGCCCTAGTTCCACGGCTTCGCGCTTGGTCTTCAGGCCAGTTGCGCGAAGCGCGTTTTTCATCAACGCGTCGTCAATCACCATGTTGGTTCGCATGGTGTGTATAGGCCAGCCATAATGTACATACACATTGTGCTTGTGTTGGCCAAGTCGCCGATGAAGTTGGCAAAGCGCAGGTCCATGCGTTCCGCGGCGGCGCACCCTGGCGAGCCTGCACCGCCGGGTACAGGAATTCGGCCGCTCGGCTCTTACCTTGGACGATAGTTGGGTCGCGTCTAAACCTTGACGTTATTCAACACTGCGCCCGGCGATCGCCGTCGGCGGATGCAGGCTCGCTCAGTCAGCGTTTTCGTTCAGTGGTGAGTGCGCAGCCAATCCCGCAAGGCATTGTTCAGCCGCGTTTGCCATCCGCTTCCCATACGCCTGAAGGCGATCACGACATCGGCGTCCAAACGAATGTTCACGTGCTGCTTGGGGTTCGCCAACACGGGCCGCCCGCGCGTGGGTTTCAGCAAAGTCCGAGCTGCGTTATCGCCAACGAGACCCGGCAGCACGTCCTTGGCAGGCCGAGCTTTCTGAAACCACTCATCCGTCGCTTCGGGCGCAAGGTCATCAATCAGTTCAGGCTTGGGTTTGCGTGGCATAGCGCGTCCTTTCGCGTGGGTTGGCCCTACGCAAGCTGATGACGTGCACCGCAGCATTGCGGGGCGTGAACACCAACCGCTTTGTGCAAGCGCTGCGACAGGGCTTTATCCCGGCCGGGCGTATTCAGTCAGCGGCCGGTTCGCTCTTGCAGGCTACGCTGATCAACTGCTTCGTG
>JAOTTZ010000343.1 GCA_029864165.1 Burkholderiaceae bacterium | reverse complement strand
GGCCTTTTCCGCGACTTGGCAACAGCGCGCTGCGCTGCCGTGCGGCCAGCCAACCAACCAGGTGGGCGCGGTCGCTGGTGCGTGCTACCAGCGCAAGGTCGTAACGCCGCCAAACCGGACATGCCTCGCCCAACGCGGTCTTCCAGTTCGACTCGCTCGAAGGTCTGATTTCGACGAGGTTGTCGACGTCGGGATTGCCTTCCAGCAGGCCTAACGTACCCGCAAAGCCGAGCACATCGATGCGGGCCTGCGGCCAGCGCTGCCGCGCCGCACGGATAGCTGGCGTGCTCAGAAACACGTCACCGAGTTGTGCGGGTACGATAAACAGGATGCTGGCAAAGTCGTCTCCCACCTTGGTTCCCGGCGCCACTGCGCTGGAAAAAAGTCTCATACGTCGAACGCAGAGCCGAGCTCGAGAGAGCAGCTCGTTACAAGACACCGAAAGAGGGCCACACGCGCGCACCAGTGATGCAGTCATTGCGAATGTCTTGAGCCCGATACACGCCAGCTCATTGTTAGCATTGGGTTTGCATACTGAGGACATCATGGTCGATGGCTACGAATACTGATTCACAGCGCTGCGGCAAACGGTCAGCAAACGCTGCGAGCAAAGCCCCCTTGAAAGCGGCACTGATGTGTACAGTACCGACGAGCCGCGGCTCGGCTGAGAGGAACCAGCCGTCAAATTCTCGCATGCCTTGCTGCCCGTCGACCCACGGTTTGATAATGTGGATTTCACCGCGCGGCAGGGAATGATTGTCTCGGTATGAGGCCTCGCATTACCCTTGCGGTGCTCGGCTACAACCAGTCGCCGTTTATTGACGATGCGGTACGAAGCGCCCTCGGCCAAGTTTGCGAACCCGTAGAGGTGTTGCTGTCGGACGATGCCTCGACCGACACAACCTATGCGCGGATGCAAGCGCTGGCTGCGATCTATTGTGGCCCACATCAAGCAGTAGTGCGACGCAACGAGCGTAACCTCGGAATCGGGGAACACTACAACGCGGTACTGCGCGCCGCACGTGGCGAGTTGATCGTCACGATGGCGGGCGACGACATTTCCTTACCTCAGCGCGTGGACTTGACGGCCCGGGCCTGGGACGCGTCGGCGGGCCAGCTCGACCTGATTGCCTGCGACCTGATCGATATGAGCCACGATGGCGTGGACCTGGGGCTGCTCAGGGTCGATGATCTGGCCCAATGGCGTAGCCTGGATAACTGGGTGCGGCGTCGACCCTATGTCGTGGGTGCAGGGCATTCGTTCTCGCGACGCCTGTTTGAGCGCTTTGGTCCGTTGGCACCCGAGGTGGGCTACGAGGACCAGATCAACATGTTGCGGGCGTTGTGCGGTGGCGGCGCTGTCACACTGCACACGCCTTTGGTGCGCTATCGGCGGGGCGGGGTATCGGGTGGAATGCGCAACGCCTCAGGAAAAGAGTACGTTGCCTGGGCGCGGCGGCGCAACAGTACACATCTCGCGGGGCACGAGCAGTGGCTCGCGGACGCGAAACTAGCCGGCTGCTACGAGCTGGTTCGCGCGGCGACGCGAAGCGAGTACGAGCGTGAGCTCTTCGTCCGCGACCTGCTGGCGGCGACCGACCTGTCCGATCGGTTTCGCGCCGTGCGCGACGCACGCGGCGTGAACCTGGGTTGGCGCCTACGCAAACTGCTGTACTGGCGGTGGCCTGGCCTGGCCGCGCGTATTCGTTACCTGCAGGCTAGATCGAAGCACCTGCGCCACCGCCATTAGCGCTGCAGCAGGTCAGAGATCGATGACGCAAAGTAGTTGACGCGGCACGGGGCCGACTGGTCTGCGGGTACCGCGTGGTACTGCACAATGCATACAACGCGACCAAGATTGAGACAGGGCGAAACGATTTGGGTGACTGCAAACACGTCTCTCACGACGTTGGATGGAACCGGTTGGCGGGCGAGTGCCCTAGGAGCTCACGGGGAAGCAAGCGCCGGGACGGCGGGCGAAGCGAGTCCGCAGCCAGCGGATACTCGCCGCATATTCAGCGGCAGCTGGACGGCGCGTCATACACAGAATAACGTTAGCGGCGAACGATCGGAACTTGTGTGGACCCACATCGTTGGAGGAGCAGCGAAGCGGACATGGAAAACGTCACCTGCCCGCTGTGTCGAGGGCGCGACTTCCAGACGCTTGCGGACACCGACCGCTATGACATGGGAATTGTGACCGTCGGCTGCCTTGATTGTGGTCTGGTGATGACCAACCCGCAACCCACAGAGGGCGAATTGGGCGACTTCTACGAGCACTACTATCGGCGGTACTATCAAAAGACGGACACCCCTAGCGTCGACTATATCCGTGAGTACCGTAAAGACGAGCGCGCAGCGTACACCGCAGCCTTCATGCAACGACAAGGTGTCTTGCATGAGCGTATGCGTGTGCTCGACATCGGCGCCTCAGAGGGGTGCGTCCTGAAGGCAGTCAGGGACCTTGTGCCAAGTGCGGTTTTGGTGGCGGTCGAGCCCAATCCGCTGTTCGGCAGCTTCGCTGTTTCCCATGCCGGATGCACGCTCCACCCCTGCCTGGACGGACTGCGCGCAGCCGGCGAAAACGCCTTCGATCTGATCGTCATCAACCATGTATACGAACACGTGAAGGAGCCTGTGGTCTTTCTGCGCCAACTGGCCGGCTTGCTCGCGCCTGGCGGAGGTATTTACATTGACGTCCCAGACGTGAGCGAATACACCGGCCTTGAATCGCTGCACGTCGCGCACCTCTACCACTTCGGCGCCACGACGCTGCGGCGCGCCGCATGCCTGGCTGGCTATGCCGTACGTATACTGGAGAAGCACCGTCCGGTGATGCACCCGCGATCATTACGCTGCTTGCTGCACGCCGGTGACATGGATACCGCTGCTGGGCGGCTTGCGGCGCGAGAAGGCTGGGCCGAGGTCATGCTCGCACAACGACGGGCTGCACGCTACCACCGCAAACGCTGGTCCCTATGGCGGCGTCTACGCCATGTGGTGCAAGGTGGTCGTCCAAAGACAGCGCGTTGGACAGTCAAAGCGTGAAAACTTGCCACGCAAGGTACTACATCCATGGACGGAGTCGATGCGTGCAG
>JAOTTZ010000341.1 GCA_029864165.1 Burkholderiaceae bacterium | reverse complement strand
CGAAAACCTGCCCGTCGATTTGCAGGACTCACTGCCGCTAGGGGTGATTCGGCAAGCCGCAGCGCTGTCGTATTGGGTCGCAGAAAACGCCAAAACAGCGCGCGCATTTCTCAAACGTGTCGATGCCGTGATTCCACTCGCCCAGCCATTACAAGCCATTAGCATCATCGAGCTGCCGCGTCGGCCCAAAAGTACGATGGTGCCAAGCCCCATCAATCCAAGCCACCTGCTTACACCCGCTTTGCAGGGCCACGACATGGGTTTGGTTTCTGAAGCGGGGATGCCGGCGGTGGCCGATCCTGGTGCAACGCTTGTGCAGGTAGCGCATCAACTGGGCGTGACGGTGCGTCCACTGCCTGGCGTGAGTGCCCTGCTGCTTGCGCTGGCCGCCAGCGGACTGAACGGCCAGAACTTCGCATTCGTGGGCTACTTGCCGGTCGACGCCGCCGAGAAAATCGCCAGTATCCGCGAGGTCGAGACTGTGTCCCGGCGCTTGGGGCAGACACAACTGATCATCGAAACACCCTACCGCAATGCGACCTTGTTAGCGGCGTTGCTGGCTCACCTACGACCTACCACGCGTCTGTCCGTAAGTTGCGGCCTGACGCTACCGAACGGTTGGACCCACAGTGACGCGGTGGCAGCGTGGCGATCTCGCGTCACCGCGCTGCCGACAGACACGCCGGCGGTGTTCGCGCTGTTGGCCGCTTGATACCACTGCAAACCTAAGTTATTTCGTTTTCCACGATTTTGTTGCTGAACAAGGCGGCGACGCGCTTTTTCGGTTTGATGTTGGGCGAAAGGCCTCGCCGCACGGGCACGGTGGCGCCGCTCTCCCACGCCGGTTTTCCTGTCGCAGAGCTGGGCTCATAGGGCCGGTCGAAAAACGGGTCGTGCGCTGCCCCGGTGGTCCGTGCCTCGGTGCGGGCACTGCGCTCAGGCAAGCTTACCGCGCCGCCGCTTTCACCGCGGTCGTCGGCCTTGCCGCCGTCCCTAAAACGATGCGGACGGTCAAAGCGCTGTGGGCGTTCTTCGTCTAGTTCCAGAGGCTCAACCTCTATCTTTCTCTTGATCAACTTCTCAATGTCGGTGACGAGCCGAGTATCGTCTCGTGAGGCAAGCGTGACGGCCAGCCCGGACGCCCCAGCACGGCCAGTGCGGCCGATACGGTGCACGTAATCTTCAGCGTTGTACGGTACGTCGAAGTTGAAAACCACCGGCAAATCGGCAATGTCCAGCCCGCGCGCGGCGACGTCGGTAGCGACCATCACGTCGACTTCGCCGCGCTTGAAAGCGTCGAGCGCCTTCAAGCGTTCGTCTTGCGACTTGTCGCCGTGCAACGCCGTCGTTCTCAGGCCGTCGCGCTCGAGCGAGCGCGCCAGCCGAGCACAGCCGAGTTTCGAGTTCACAAACACCAGCGCCTGTGTCAGCCCCCGTTGCCTGAGTATTGCGCACAAAGCACGCCGCTTGTCATCGACGGCAACACTATAAAAGCGTTGTTCGACGTTGGTGGCAGTTGCGTTGGGCCGCGCCACCTCCACCAGCTCGGGGTCCCGAAGATAGCTCTGAGCGAGCTTGCGAATATCGGGCGAGAAGGTGGCTGAAAAGAGCAGCGTTTGGCGCTGACCAGGCAGGTAGCTGAGGATGCGCTGCAAGTCGGGTAAAAAACCGATGTCGAGCATGCGGTCAGCCTCGTCGAGCACAACATACTCCACCTGGTTGAGCACGCAATTCTTGGCTTCGATATGGTCAAGCAAGCGGCCAGGCGTGGCGATGAGAACCTCCACACCCGCTTTCAGCTGTGCCGTTTGCGGTTTCATGTCGATGCCGCCAAAGACGACGGCCACCCGCAACAGCGAATGCTGGGCATAGGCCCTGATGTTGGAAGCAACTTGGTCTGCCAGTTCACGCGTGGGGGTCAGTACCAACGCGCGCACCGGGTGGCGCGCAGGCGACATGCTCGCGTTTTCGTAGCGCAGCATCTTATGCAGCAGCGGCAGCGAAAACGCCGCCGTCTTGCCGGTACCCGTTTGTGCGGCGCCCATGACATCGCGCCCGGCCAGCACAATGGGAATCGCCTTGGCCTGGATGGGCGTCATGAGCGTATAGCCTTGGTCGGCTACAGCCTGCTCAAGTTTGGGTGCCAAACCCAGCGCAGAAAACGCCATGCTGCCGGTGGCAACCAAGTCGGGGCTTGCCGTGGCTACTGCAGCAACGGCCGGTTCGGCAAGTTCAATCATGGCTCGATTATCGTCCCCCCGTCTTTGTCAGCGCCGAATGACCAGCCAACGGGGCGCTTTGAAGTGCACGATCCGGCCATAGAGGTAAACGTAGGAAGCCCCGAACAGCACGATAAACAGACCCAGTAGCCCAGAATTGTTCCAAAAAGCCATGGCAGGGACCACCGACATCATGCACAGCAGCCATAAGTAGGGTGCCGTCTTAGAGTTGCGCTTGGTCAACGCCCTGGCGCTTCTGTCGCCTATGGCCCAACGCATCAAGCGCCGATATACCAGGCTGTGCAGATGGACACCATCGGGCATGCCTATCGGCCGGCCGCGAATGATCCAGCGCCTATAGATGGAAAACAACGTTTCGAAAATCGGGTAAATGCACATCAAGAGTGGAAACAGCGGCGAGACTTGCGGGTTGCGCTGCAGGAGTAAAACGCTCAACTCCGCCACATAGAAGCCCAGAAAATACGCCCCGCCGTCACCCAAGAAAATCAATCCTGCCGGGTAGTTCCATATGAAAAAGCCTAAAACGGCCCCCAGCGCAGACAACGCACACAAGCCAATGATCGTATCCTGCGCCTGAAAAGCCACATAGGTTATCGCAGCCAGCATCAGCATCACGCACATTGCGGCAAGGCCGTTCAAGCCGTCGATGATATTGACCGCATTGGCTACCCCGGTAACGGCAAACATTGTCATGAATACGGCCAAGGCTGGGAACGACATCACCCAATCCAGGCCGGGAATATCCGTTCGCCTGATCACCGCACCGAGAACCCAGGCCGCAAGTCCCGCCGACACGACAGTGAAAAACAAGCGCCGACGGGGGCTTTGGCGCTTGGTCAGGTCTTCGGCAATCCCGGCCAGAAATT
>JAOTTZ010000342.1 GCA_029864165.1 Burkholderiaceae bacterium | reverse complement strand
AGCGGCAGGAGCAAGGGCAAGGTCTCTGAGGTTCCTGTGAGGTTCACAACGCGCTGTCGGTCCAGAGCGACCTGTCGGTGGTGGCCAACCATGTTCGCCTGTTCGACGAGACCGTCAAGCGCTTCGGCCAGGTTGACGTGGCGGTCAACACGGTCGGCGTGGTGATCGAGAAACCGACTCGCAACGTCACCGAAGTCGACTACGAAGTAAGCTTCGGCGCCAACTCCAAGGCCGCGTTCTTTCTTGTTCAAGAGGCTGGCTGCACGATGGCCGACGGCGGCAGCACTGTCACCATTGTCAACTCGCTGCTGGCCGCACACACCGACAGCTAAGCCGTGTATCCGGGCAGCAATGCTCCAGTGGAGCAATGCACGCGAGCCGTCCCCAAAGAGATCGGCGAGCTTGGCACTTCTGTCAATGCTATCGGGCCAGGGCCCTTGGACACGCCGTTTTTCTACTGGCAAGGGAGCAAGGAGGCGGCCCAGTCGACCAGACCAAGCGGTCGAGGAATCGCAACAAATCAAAGGTTCGCGCTCGCGTTGAGCATATGTTCGGCGTGATCAAGCGGCTGTGGGGCTTTACGCTACCGTGGGGTGGCCAAGAACGCAACACGAGCCTTCACTGCCCTAGCTTTGTCCAACCTCTTCATGTGTCGAAAGCGGCTGATTGCATAGGTGCGTCCGCTAAGGTGCGAACAGGGTCGCAAGACCTGATGAGGGAACTCATCAGGCTGCAAAATCGAGCGCAATACCTCACACCTTACTCAACATGGCCGTGGATTGTCCATTCGGAATTCAAGAGAGGCCGAAGTCAACGGCACAGCCTATGCGTCACATTCTTCAGCGCTGGTTTTTTCGAACCGTGAATCGTCAGCGAATGACACGATTGCCTCTCCCAAGCAGGCGCGATTGCGCTATGCTCGGGCCCGCGATCAGCTGTCGCATTCTGCGGGCTGCCAATCCACTGAGGAGAACGTTATATGAAACCAGTATTGCGCTCCCTTCTGCCGGCCGTGCTCGCGCTGCTTGGCGCGGCGAACCTTGCTGTGGCCGACCCGCTGGGCGCTCCCGGTGTTTCGGTACTTGGCGCCGGGCTTCACTCTTACAAAGAGTGTTCGACATGTCCCGACGAGGGGTCGAACCAATCCGAAGTAGCGGGTGGCAATGGCATTGCCAACGCTACGACCACGTTCTTCGACAACGCCGCCTTTTCGTGGTTCGCCGCGGGCAGCCTGGCGGGCGACAACGCGCTGCCAGAACTCAACGCCTACGCCCAGGCGAAGGTTCCCCCTTTGGGCCTCGGTTTTGTCTCAGCATCGGCTTCGGCGCTAGGACTGCAAAAGTACCACTACACAGGAACCGAGGACGGGAGCTACGAGATCACGTTTACCGTTGACGGGTCGCTGTCGGGCGATGGCGAGAGCGTCAACGCTGGCGTTACCGCGTTCTCGTCTGACTACGACCCACTGCTTGAAGGAGCGGGCCAGAACACGCTGCTGGCGTCGAACTCAATGAGCATTGACGCGAGCTTGACCAGTGGCCCTTTTGCAGAAAATCGAAGCATTTCTTTCAACATCGGCGCGGGTGAGGATTTTTTTGTGCTGGCATTTCTCAACGCCAACGCGTTCTGGGCCGATGGCCTGAGTCTGCCCGGAATTGCAGACGCTGCGAACACCATGAAAGCAAGCTTCACAGCCGGTGACGTTGCACTGCTGCTGGCGGTGCCCGAGCCCACTACCTACGCCATGATGCTGGCAGGACTCGGCATGGTCGCTTACGCCTCACGGCGTGCCCGAAGGCAAAGAACCTAAGCTCGTGCGCGCGCCAGTGCGACAGTTGCGGCAGCCCATGACCGCGCTGACCCGATCTACCATGACGCGCCTGATCCTTTCCAAGGTCGATGATGCATGGTGGCTGTCACCCCGCATCGTTCATCCATTGCCGAGCCAGCACTTTCGGGTCAAGTGTCCAAAGCAGGAGTCGAATACCCGAATCTGGAACGTTCGGATCCGTGCCAAGGCGCGCGCCGGGTTAGACGTGTCTCTGCCAAGGCACGCCGGATTCGGTCAGACTGACTATTGCGCGGTTTAACTCCATAAGAGTATGCTTCGCGCATGAACGAACCGGTTATATCTCTCAGTCCCGATGTGATGGGCGGCACACCAGTGTTTTGGGGCACCCGAGTACCACTGCAGACCTTGCTCGACTACCTTGAGGCTGGGGAGTCTATTGATGAGTTTCTTGCCGGCTTCCCGTCCGTGAGCAGAGAGCAAGTCATCAGGTTTTTCGAGCAGGCTACAGACCGTCTGGTAGAAGTCGCTTCGTGAAGGTTTTTGTCGACGAGTGCATTGACTGGCGGCTTGCGCGAAGTATCCAGGGGCACGACACAAAGACCTCCCGCCAGATGGGCTGGTCGACCATCAAGAACGGAGACCTTCTAGCGCTCGTCGCGAAAGAGTTTGACGTTTTTGTCACCGTGGACCGCAATCTGTCATTTCAGCAGAATCTCCCCGCTTTCCCGATTGCGGTGATCGTTTTGCGCGCGCCCTCCAACCGTCTCGCCGATCTCCAGTGCCTTATCCCCAACTTACTTGCATATATTCCCGTGGCTACGCCAGGCGCCGTCACGTACGTTGGGGATTGACGCCGGTCTTCACCCTGATACGGTCGCGAGGGCTGCGGTTGGCCGATGCCGTCATCATTGCTTTGAATTCGTGGGTCAAGGTCTGGGGCAGTTTCACCAACCCGAAACATCCGGCCATGATCGCCGTCGTACGCCTGCCGACCGAGAGTGGTGTGATCGCTCCTTAAGCCTCCACGCCCCGCCGCGCCATCTGCCGCAACGCTTCGATAGGCGCGGGCATGCCGAACAAGTTGCCCTGGAAGACATGGCAGCCAAAGCGGGCGAGCAATTCGTACTGGGCTTGTGTCTCCACGCCTTCGGCGATGACGGTCAAGCCCAGGCTGCGACCGAGCTCCACAATGGTGCGGGCGACAGTGGCATCGCGTGCGTTGGTCAACATGTCGCGCACGAAGGACCGGTCTATCTTCAGCCGGTCCAGGGGCAGGCGCCTCAGATACGCCAGCGATGCATAGCCCGGTGCCGA
>JAOTTZ010000340.1 GCA_029864165.1 Burkholderiaceae bacterium | reverse complement strand
TGGACAGCGCGTGCGCGTTTGCGGGCGCCACGGGCTGGTCTTGCAGGTTGAACCCGAAGACGCGACAGCCCGCAGCGACGGCGCCACAGCAGTCGAGCCAGCGCGGAAATCGGATTTGTAACGTTAACCAAGGAGAAACACATGTACTGGGAAATCGGTTACGGCACCATCCCCATTTTGCTGATCATGCTGGCGGTTGCTTCGGTGCGCATCTTGCGCGAGTACGAGCGCGGCGTGGTGTTCCAGTTGGGCCGCTTCTGGAAAGTCAAGGGTCCCGGGTTCATCATCCTGATTCCCGGCATCCAGCAAATGGTGCGTGTAGACCTGCGCACCGTCGTCATGGATGTGCCATCGCAGGACGTGATTACGCGCGACAACGTGTCGGTCAAAGTCAACGCCGTTGTTTACTCCCGCGTCGTCGATCCGCAGTTGGCGATCATCCAGGTCGAGAACTTCATGGTGGCCACCTCGGAGCTGGCCCAGACGACGCTGCGCGCCATCCTCGGCAAGCACGAGCTCGACCAACTGCTCTCCGAACGCGAAAAGATCAACCAGGACTTGCAGCAAGTGCTCGACGTGCAGACCGACGCTTGGGGCATCAAGGTCGCCAACGTCGAGATCAAGCATGTGGACTTGGACGAAAGCATGGTGCGCGCCATTGCCAAGCAGGCCGAAGCCGAGCGCGAGCGGCGCGCCAAGATCATCCACGCCGAAGGCGAGTTGCAGGCATCAGATAAGTTACTCGAAGCGGCGCAAAAGCTGGCGCAAGCGCCGCAGGCCATGCAGTTGCGCTACTTGCAAACGCTCACCGCGATTGCCGGAGAACGCACTTCCACAATCGTCTTCCCCATGCCCATAGACTTGATTTCAACGGCGTTGGATCATTTGTCACGCCAACCCACCAAGCCTGCGGCGTCAGGCTGATCACAACGTTGCAACGTCGTTGCCAAGCGCCTTGCGCTGCGCGCGTTGCCAGAACAAGTCAGCCGTGATGGATGATCTTTGGTTGGGCGCGCGGCTGTTGCTGCTGCTGGGCGTTGCCAACAGCGCGCCGATCGTTATCAAGCGCTTACTTGGCACGCGCTGGAGCACACCGCTGGATGCCGGCTACCCATTCTTCGACGGCCGGCCGCTGCTCGGACCGTCCAAGACCTTGCGCGGGTACGTTGCCGCAGTGGCCGCCACAGCAGTTGTGGCCACGCTGCTTGATTTCTCGCCGGTTCTCGGTGCCAAGATTGGAGCGCTGGCGATGGCGGGCGATACCCTGTCGAGTTTTGTGAAGCGACGGTTTGGCATCGCCTCGAGCGGGCGGGCGACTGGGCTCGATCAAATCCCCGAGGCATTGCTACCACTGCTCGTCTTACGCAACGCGCTCGATCTATCGTTGCCGCAAATCGCCGCCATCACCTTGGTATTTTTTGCGCTCGAGATCCCATTGTCGCGCGTGTTCTTCAGTCTCGGGCTGCGCGACCGCCCTTACTGACGCTGCATCAGCCGCGGCGCAGCCGGTGCAGCGTGATCTCGGGCAGGCAGTTCAGCCGTACATCGATGATCGAGGCACCGCAGCCCACGGAGGTATAGCCGACCATGTCGCCATAACGCCACGGGCCGCGAGCCAACCGCCGCGGCGCGTCGGAATCGGTGAGGATAGGCACGCCACCCGGCAGGCAAATTTGTCCGCCATGGGTGTGCCCGCTCAGCATCAGGCTGAAGTCTGCATGCGCCGCGTGACGGTATGGCTCGGGCGTGTGCGAGAGCAGAATTGCACATGAATCGGGCGCCACTTCGGCAACAGCTTTGTGAAAGTTGTGCGTCCGGAAGTAGTGCGCGTCGTCGATGCCCACCAATGCCAACGTGTCGCCCTCGCGTTCGATGTGCACCGATTCGTTCATGAGCACCTTGACGTCCAGCGCTTCCATGCCCGGCACCATGCGGATGGTGTCATGATTGCCCAGCACCGCGTAGACCTGCTCGCCCAAATGCGGCCGAAGGCGCGCCAGGGCGTCGAGTGCGGGCGCATAGGGGCCGAAGGTTCGGAACCGAAAATCGCCGGTCAGCACGCACATGTCATACGCCGAGCCCTGCAGGCGCTCGATCAAGCGCTCGACAAACACGTCGCTCATGTCCAGGTGCAGGTCGCTCAAGTGCAGCAGCGTGTAGCCTTCGAACGCCGGCGGCAAACGCGCCAAACAGACATCGTTGTGCCGACGCTGGATGTCCAGCGCGTTGCGCCGTCCTCTCGCACGCAGGCCGGTCAGGGTCAGCGCAGCGCGTATCAAGCCGTGCACCGAGTACCAGTTCTCAAGATGTAGAAAGTGCGTGCCGCGGCGAACAACGTGAGACTCGTGTTCACCCTCCAAGCCCAGACGCTGCCGCAAGTGCGCGCGGCCGATCCGTGCCTCTAAAACGGCAAGTTCTTGGCGCTCTGTTGCGGTGCAATCAGACAGTTTCACGGGCCTCCACCGGCACCACGCACCGGTGCCATCGGCCATTGTGACGCGACCAGGGCCACTTTGGGTGAGCGTCCCCATCACCCTTGATCCGCCTCAATGGCGGTGCTGCAAATAGTCGCTCCGGCAAGCATACGCTTGCGCGTCCGCAAAGTTCGGCTCGCTTGCCTTGCGCTCGGGCGCGTGTGCATCGACCGCACAGTCCTCACATAGAATCAAATGGCTTGATGTTGAGCGCTGTATTACACACGGCGCACCAGCGCTATGCATGACCCCCAGTCGCCACTGAAAGTACTCGTTGTTGACGATCACGATATCGTTCGTCTCGGTGTTCACCACCTGTTTGGTGCGAGTGCGCGGGTATTCGACGCCAGCTCACTGCCCGACGCACGAGCTTGGCTCGCGGACCAACGGTGCGATTTGCTGCTGCTCGATTTAGGCCTGGGCGACGATTTCGGCCTGAGCGAGTTACCGCGACTGCGCGAGGTCGACCCGACAATGAAGATCATCGTGTTAACGTCGTTGGCTGAAGAACTGTATGCCGAGCGTGCATTGCAAGCAGGTGCCGATGGCTTCGTGATGAAGTCCGACCTCAGCCAAAGTCTGCTCGACGCCGTGCGGACGGTGATGGCGGGTCACGTTTACGCGAGTGCCAAGGTGAGC
>JAOTTZ010000339.1 GCA_029864165.1 Burkholderiaceae bacterium | reverse complement strand
GCTCAGCCCTATCGTCGGAAAACATCCGCACTTTGATCAAGCCGTGCGCATCGAGGGCTAAGCCGATTTCCTTGGCGACCGCTGGCGTGAGGCCATCGTTGCCGATCATCACCACCGGATCGAGGTGATGCGCTTGGGCGCGAAGTCCTCTACGCTCAGCGGTAGAAAGTTCAAAGGCAGGCATGGTTTGATTATCGTTTAAGTCATGAAAATCAAATCGAAAAGTAAGAAAGTCAACAAGACGTGGCTGCGCGATCATGTGAACGACCCTTATGTCAAATTGGCTAAGAAAGAAGGCTACCGAACACGCGCGGCCTACAAGCTTCAGGAAATCGATGCGGCGTTGCACCTGCTCAAACCGGGCCAGTTGTTGGTCGATCTGGGCGCCGCGCCGGGGGCGTGGAGCCAATACGTGCGGCGCCAGTTCACTTGTAAACAAGCAGGTGCGGGCGGATCAATCGATAGCACCGTTGTTGCGCTCGACCTGTTGGCGATTGAGCCGATCGAGGGCGTGACCTTCATCCAGGGTGACTTTCGCGAAGATGACGTGCTGCGCCGGTTGACAGCCGCACTGGCAGGCCGGCCCGCGGACGTGGTGCTGTCAGATCTTGCGCCCAACCTGTCGGGCATCGCCAGTTCCGACTCAGCGCGCGTAACCCACTTGGTGGAACTGGCGGTCGAATTCGCACAGCGCCATCTTGCCGAAAATGGCACCTTGGTGTGCAAAGCGTTTCACGGCAGCGGTCACAGCCAATTGGTCGAGTTGTTCAAAAAGACCTTTGTGGTGGTCAAATCGATCAAGCCCAAGGCTTCGCGCGGTAAATCATCGGAAACATTTTTGGCCGGAATGGGCCTTAAGTCGCGTAACGCCACCCATGTCCCCTAGTAAGCGGGGGGGTATCCATAGTAAGGTAGCCCGCGGCAAGCCTTGACTCGACTAGAATAAACCTTATGTACCCACAGCAGTGTTGTGCAAGTTGTTGCCTACCACGAAATCGGATTTAGCTAGGAACCGCAGTGAACAATCAATGGTTCTCTAAAGTCGCCGTTTGGCTGGTGATAGCGCTCGTGCTGTTCACCGTGTTCAAGCAGTTCGACCGCGGCGCAGCGCTCGGCGGGCAGGTCGGGTACTCCGATTTTCTGGAAGAGGTGCGCAACAAGCGAATCAAGTCGGTAACGCTCCAAGAGGGCCCCAGCGGCACTGAGATCCTCGCCGAAACCAGCGACGGCCGGCGCCTGCGCAGTACAGCAACGTACCTCGACCGCGGCTTGGTGGGCGACTTGATCAATAACGACGTGAAGTTCGACGTCAAACCGCGCGAAGAGCCGTCGATTTTGATGAGCATCCTCATTTCCTGGGGGCCGATGTTGTTGTTGATCGGCGTCTGGATTTATTTCATGCGCCAGATGCAAGGGGGCGGCAAGGGTGGCGCGTTCAGCTTCGGCAAGTCCAAAGCACGCATGCTCGACGAGTCGAACAACACCACGACTTTCTCCGACGTCGCAGGCTGCGACGAAGCCAAAGAAGAAGTCAGCGAATTGGTGGACTTCCTGAAAGACCCGCAGAAGTTCCAGAAGCTCGGTGGCCGCATTCCTCGCGGTGTGTTGCTGGTGGGGCCTCCCGGCACCGGCAAGACCTTGCTAGCCAAGGCGATTGCGGGTGAAGCCAAAGTGCCGTTCTTCTCCATTTCGGGCTCGGACTTTGTAGAGATGTTCGTCGGCGTCGGCGCTGCCCGTGTGCGCGACATGTTCGAGCAGGCCAAGAAGAGCGCGCCTTGCATCATCTTCGTCGACGAAATTGACGCGGTAGGCCGGCACCGTGGCGCCGGCCTGGGTGGCGGCAACGACGAACGCGAGCAGACACTGAATCAAATGCTGGTCGAAATGGATGGCTTCGAGACCAATGTCGGCGTGATCGTGATGGCGGCAACCAACCGGCCCGACATCCTCGACCCGGCGCTGCTTCGCCCGGGACGCTTTGACCGCCAAGTCTACGTGTCGCTGCCGGACGTACGCGGCCGCGAGCAGATCTTGAACGTTCACATGCGCAAGGTGCCGATTGGACAAGACATACGTCCCGACATTCTGGCGCGCGGCACACCAGGGTTTTCGGGCGCCGACTTGGCCAACTTGATCAACGAAGCGGCGCTGTTTGCGGCGCGCCGCAACGCTCGCGTGGTCGACATGGGAGACTTCGAAAAGGCCAAAGACAAGATCATGATGGGCCCGGAGCGCAAATCGATGATCATGCCCGAGGAAGAGCGCAGGAACACGGCGTACCACGAGTCGGGCCACGCGCTGGTCGCCCGCCTGATGCCCAAGACCGACCCGGTGCACAAAGTCACCGTGATCCCGCGCGGCCGGGCGCTGGGCGTGACCATGCAGCTGCCGGAGGTAGACCGCTACAGCGTAGACAAGGAGCGCATGCTCTCGACGATTTCAGTGCTGTTCGGCGGTCGCATCGCCGAAGAAGTGTTCATGAACCAGATGACCACGGGGGCCAGCAACGACTTCGAGCGTGCCACACACATCGCGCGCGACATGGTCATGCGCTACGGTATGAGCGACGAGTTGGGGCCAATGGTCTACGCCGAAAACGAAGGTGAAGTCTTTCTCGGCCGCTCGGTCACCAAGCAGGTCAATGTCTCAGAGCAGACGATGCAAAAAGTCGACGCCGTCATTCGGCGCATCATCGACGAGCAGTACGGCATTGCCCGCAAGCTGATCGAAGATAACCAGGAAAAAATACACGCGATGGCCAACGCCTTGCTGGAATGGGAAACCATCGATTCCGATCAAATCGATGACATCATGAGCGGCAAACCCCCTCGCCCACCGAAAGACTGGGCGCCGCCCGGCTCAAAACCAGCGCTGCCACCCGCGCCACCCATCAATCCGGATAGCGCGCCGGCTGCTGCCTGAAGCAGCACGACAGGGGCACTATCCCGCGGGGCTTCGGCCCCGTTACCGTTTGCTGAGCCTTTCGTTCGTCCACCTTATTCGTCTACCTTACTGCCCAGCGTGTTCTGGCAAACTGCTCGCTTTTGTGTCGATTTGAGCCGCCCGCGTGTGATGGGCATCGTCAACGTCACACCCGACTCATTTTCCGACGCT
>JAOTTZ010000338.1 GCA_029864165.1 Burkholderiaceae bacterium | reverse complement strand
TAGACAACGCTCTACCGAGCGCAGACCAAACAGAGGTGGATTGCTCTGCCATGCCCGGAATTTATCTCGGTTTGGGAGTTGCCGCCAGCAGGATGGGTATGCCCATTTCGCCAGCCGCCCGCCTTCGGACATGGAAGGAAAGTTTAGATTGGCACTTTGCGCAACATTTCGATGCCGACCTCGCCGGCGGCAATTTCGCGCAACGCGGTTACGCCAGGCTTGTTCCTGCCTTCGATTTTCGGCGTGTGTCCTTGGCTCAACATGCGTGCGCGATAGGTCGCAGCCAACACTAACTGAAAACGGTTGGGAATCTTGAGAAGGCAGTCTTCAACGGTGATGCGGGCCATGGGCGAAACTCCGGGTGCGTACGATTCGTAAAGATATCAGTCGAGGTTGAGTGCGGCGAAAACATCAGACTTCTCCCTGCGCTGAGCAACGTACCGGAGTCGCTGGGCATGAACAACAGTCTTGAGGTCAAATAGCGCGGTTTCAAACAACCCATTGATTATAAGGAAGTCGAAATGATGAGCCTGAGAAACCTCGCCGCGGGCAGCATCCATACGCTGGGCTATCACCTCCGGGCGGTCTTCGCCACGCCGGTTCAAGCGTTGTTGCAACTCTTGCCAACTGGGGGGTAGAACAAAAATAAGGCAAGCATCCGTGAATATCCGTTTAATCTGCAGCGCGCCTTGCCAGTCGATTTCGAGCACTACGTCCTGGCCATGTGTAATACGCGACTCGATCTCTGCCTTCGACGTGCCATACAGGTGCCCGTGCACACTCGCCCATTCGAAAAATTCTGCGCGCGCGGCCATGGCGTGAAACGTCGACTCATCAACGAAGTGGTACTCGCGTCCTTGGCTTTCTTGACCCCGTGGCAAGCGCGTCGTGTGAGAGACCGAAAGCGCTAAGCGGGGGTCATTCTCAAGCAGGGCTTTGACCAGGCTCGACTTGCCAGCGCCGCTAGGTGCAGCCACGACAAACAAATTGCCAGGGTACTGCGTCGTTGTTCGATTCATGGGCCACTCGATCTTTTTCGCCTGTGCGTGCCGCCGCCTGGTGGTTGGCACTGCAACTACTATGATGTCACGCTTCGCGTACATGGAATTGACCCGTGAAGCGTGAGACGCGTTGTGTAGCGTCACACGTCAAACCCGATGGCTGTGCACCATTGGATGCCCCCCCCTGAACGCGGGGTGCCGCTACGACCAACATCGTTGTAACATGGCGCTACTGATTCCGCCCACTGTATCGGGTTAGCCGAAGTTCACCTTTCGCGCCATACGGGAATGACCACCTCGTTGTTGCACTCCCACGATGCGATGCCGTGAGATTTAACCGACTTTGGCACCCTATTTCGTCGGCGGGTACTGTATGCTGAGCTGACCGGCCTTGACAAACCAGTAAGGACGCCAGCTCGGCAGGGGTTAGGTCTTTTGCATGATGACGCAATCGGTTACAACCCATTGCAGCCGACTGGCGCACACTGGGGGTGCATTGGCTTAGGATGAACGTGCCTAGGCGCAGTTTGCCCTATTTCACATCGGGAGGTTATCTTGAACGGAAACACAATCATCGGGATGTCGTTCGAAGCTCAACCCCAACTCATGTCGTTGTTATCATCAAGCCGGCCTGAGCGCGACAACGGGCCAGACCAGGCGGTTAGGCAACATCACTTCAAGATTCGTGCGGCCGATTCATCGCGGCAGCTAGGTGCAGCCAGCATGCTGATCGAGAAAATGTATGCGACTCGTGGCTATCAGACAGGCCCGCTGAAAGACGATGGGACTGCGAATCGGATTACCCTGGTCGCGAGTGACGAGTGCAGCGCAATTGGGACGTTGACTGTACGGTTCGATTCCGCTGCCGGGCTTCTTGGTGACGAATTATTTCTCGACGAGATAAATGCGTTGCGCGATGCGGGTCGACAAGTATGCGAATTTACAAAGCTTGCCATGGACCGTGGTGTCGGTTCCAGACGAGCGTTGGCAGCGCTTTTCCACGTAGCCTACATATACGCGCGTCGGGTAGGGCGGTGCAACAACTTGCTGATCGAAGTTAATCCACGCCATGTTCGCTACTACGAGGCGATGCTTGGGTTCAAGGCGCTCGGGCCTCAGCGGTTAAACCCCAGGGTGAATGCTCCTGCGGTGTTGCTATCTCTTGACTTGTCTTACGCGCATGATCAGATCAGCAAGTTTGGTGGAAGGCCGGATCTCGCTGCTACGGAACGGTCAGCGTACCCCTACTTTTTTTCAGTAGCGGAAGAAGCTGGCATTGTTGGAAAAGTCCGGAGCGCGGGTGCGAGCCGTGATCCTGCAATGGATCAGATTCAGACCACACATGGCGATGACCGTCAGTTCCATTGATTTTTGTCGGCGCCGATTCAAATTTGAGCCGCCGTGCTGACTGAATATTGAGCCAAGGGTGGATGCCGACTTTGAGAGGGTCGGCTGTGGGTAAGTGTAGGTCTTTGTCTGGTTCGTCGTCGCTCTCTCTTCGATAGTGGTTTGATCGCGCAGGGGAAGGCGCGTAGGGTGTAGTCCGGAGCGGATTTCCCCGCCTGGCGCTCGCTCAGGGTGATCATTCACCGGGGCGAGTTTAAGAGTCTGAGTCCACAGCAAAGGGGTTGGCTACGCCGGCGGCAGGCCATCGAGCCGGCCATTGGACACCTGAAGGCTGATCACCGCATGGATCGCTGCTGGCTCCAAGGTGCGCTCGGCGATGCCATCAGTTGCGCGGCGGGCTACAACTTGCGCTGGTTGCTGCGCGCGATCGCCCGTCTGGGCATCAGGGCAGTTTTTTTGCGCCTGTTGCAAGTTGCATTGTCGGCACTGCGGACCATACGAGCCTCAAATGGTGCGCATGATCGTACGTGGGGCTGCGTCTGAGCAGTTGGCTCGCTAGCGTGACGATTGTGCGCGCCTTCACCTCGGCTACGTCGGGCAGAACAGCTCAACAGAAACCGAATTTTGCAGGGCCGACTACATAAATTCTTAGTGGGAGCTAATGATGACAGCTGAATACAAGGCGTCTTTAACTGAGACCTTTGGCCGTTACTTTTCAGTAGATATAGTAAATACTAGAGAGAAGAAAGAACATGTTTTTAGAATTAGATATAGAGTTTA
>JAOTTZ010000020.1 GCA_029864165.1 Burkholderiaceae bacterium | reverse complement strand
GCTTTCGCACCTGCGAAGGGTCAAGAAACTTCTGCACCATCCGATCCTACTTGGCTACCTTGGCCAAACAAGGGCACAACCTCCTCCATGCAATCGTCCTGACCGCTCAGGGAAAACCTCCCGATCCAGTACCCTCCTGAATAGTTACCCAGGCCACGACAATAGAATGACCCATGCACATACACATTCTCGGTATTTGCGGCACGTTCATGGGTGGCATCGCGGCGCTGGCGCGCGAGTGTGGACATAAGGTGACAGGCTGCGATGCCAACGTTTACCCCCCCATGAGCGAGCAGTTGCGCGGGCTCGATGTCGACGTCGTCGAAGGCTATACCGCCAATCAGTTGGCACGCAAGCCCGACCTGTTCGTGATCGGCAACGTTGTTTCGCGTGGGAATCCGCTGGTAGAAGCTATCCTGGATGACGGCGCGCGCTACACGAGCGGCCCGCAATGGCTGGCCGACAACTTGCTGCACGACCGCCATGTACTCGCCGTTGCGGGCACGCACGGCAAGACGACCACAGCGGCCATGCTGGCGTGGACGTTGGAGCACGCTGGACTGCAACCGGGGTTTTTGGTGGGCGGGGTACCGATGAACTTCGATGTTTCGGCACGTCTGGGCCAACCGAAGTCTGGGGGGATCCCGGGCGCGCGAGCGCCCTTTGTGATCGAGGCCGACGAGTACGACACTGCCTTTTTCGACAAGCGCAGCAAATTCGTGCACTATCGTCCGCGCACTGTTATTCTGAACAATCTGGAGTTCGACCACGCCGACATCTTCGACAACGTGCAGGCGATAGAGCGGCAGTTTCATCACCTGGTACGTACGGTGCCCGCTAGCGGCCGGCTGGTGGTCAATGCGCAAGATGAACGCTTGCAACGCGTGCTGGAGCAAGGTTGCTGGAGCGAAGTGGTGCGCTTTGGCGCGCGCAAGGAAGAGCCCGGCGTACTGCGAGCCCGCGGTGAGCCGCACACTTTCGACGTGCTGCGCGGCGGTTTAAGGGTAGCGCAGGTCGAGTGGCCTTTGCTCGGTGAGCACAACCAACTCAACGCGCTGGCCACTATCGCCGCGGCCGAGCATGTGGGCGTCGCAGCCGACGTGGCGGGAAACGCGCTGCGCGACTTTCACAATGTCAAACGCCGGCTGGAGCTGATCGGCACCGTGGCCGGCGTCAGCGTGTATGACGATTTCGCCCACCACCCGACAGCAATGCACACCACGGTCAACGGTTTGCGGCGCAGGGTCGGGCGCTCGCGCATCATCGCGGTGTTCGAGCCGCGCTCGAACACGATGAAACTGGGCACGATGAAAGAGCAACTGCCTTGGTCGCTCGAAGAGGCCGACCTGGCCTACTGTCACAGTGGCGGACTAACTTGGGACGCAGCGCAAGCACTCGCGCCTATGGGCGAGCAGGCGCGGGTGTGCGGCAGCATCGACGAGTTGGTGACCCAAGTGGTCGACGCGGCGCAAGCGGGTGACCACATTTTGTGCATGAGCAATGGCGGGTTCGGCGGCGTGCACAACAAATTGCTGGCCGCGCTCGCGACCAAACTGTGATGCGCCCACCCAACCATCTGCTGTACTTGCACGGTTTTCTGTCGTCGCCGCAATCGTCCAAAGCGGTGCGTATGGCTTCATGGCTGGCGCAGTACCAGCCGCAGCTCACTTGGTACTGTCCGAAGTTGCCTGTTTCTCCGGGCGATGCGATGCGCCAAGTGTTCGATCACATTGCCGGCTGGCCACACGACGGGCTGGCTGTGGTGGGTAGTTCGCTTGGCGGCTTTTATGCGAGTGTGGTCGCCGAGCGCATGGGTTGCCCGGCTGTGGTGCTCAACCCCGCCGTCAATCCTGCACGCGACTTGGCTGGACACGTCGGCAAAGTCAATGCCTGGCACGGCGATGAATCCTTCGAGTTCAGGGCAGAGTTCATCGACGAGCTGCGCGCACTGACACCCGCCGTCTTGACGCGCCCTGAGCGTTATTTTGCCGTTATCGCCAAAGGTGACAGCGTGCTGGACTGGCGCGAGATGACGGCTCGCTACACCGGTTGCGAAACCAAGTTGCTGGAGGGCGGCGACCACCAGTTGAGCGACTTCGACGTGCATTTGCCGGATGTGCTGCGATTTTTGCACTTGGCCTGAACCGTCCAACTGACGTTGCCGTGTAGGAAGGCGACAATCCCATCCATGTTTGGGCTCTATGAAGAAGGCGGCAAGGTTTTTGCCGGCCGCGTAATGTCTGAAACCGCGTCGTCGGCACAGATCGAACTCGACTCGGGCAAGCGCGTCAAGGTCAAGGCCACCAACGTTCTGCTCAAGTTCGACAGCCCGCCGGCGGCCGGTTTGATAGCGAGTGCACAGCAACTCGCTACCGATGTGGACATCGATTTGGCCTGGGAGTTTGCTCCTGCCGAGGACTTTGCCTTCAGCGATTTGGCTCGCGAGTACTACAGCGCTAAGGCCACACCCGAGCAACAAGCCGCGATGTTGCTTGCTTTGTTCAACGCGCCGCATTACTTTCGCCGTTTGGGCCGTGGCCAGTTCAAGAAAGCGCCGATCGAGACAGTCAAAGCCGCTTTGCTGGGTATCGAGCGCAAGCAACAGCAAGCGGCTCAAGTCAGCGCGTGGGCCACGGAGTTGGCAAGCGGCGTCTGCCCAGCGCCTGTGCGCGAACAGATGTACAAGATTTTGTTCAGGCCTGACAAGAACGCGCCCGAATACAAAGCCGTCGTGGAGGCCGCCAAGCGCGCGCATAAGGGGCCGCTGGACCTGCTCACTGCCGCAGGCGCCATCGACAACCCGTACCAATTTCACTGGCGGCGATTCCTGTTCGAGCATTTTCCCAAGGGCACAGACTTTCCGGCTTTGCCGGTACCGACCATCACGGAGCCCCTGCCGCTGGCTTGCGCGCAAGCCTTTTCGATCGACAACTCGGCAACGACCGAGATTGACGACGCGCTGTCGGTGCAGGGCCAGGGTACTGGCGCGGTCGTATTCGGTATTCACATCGCGGCCCCCGGGCTGGCGTTTGCCCCCGACTGTGCACTCGATGCCGTTGCGCGCGATCGACTTTCAACCGTCTACATGCCGGGCCACAAGCTGACCATGCTGCCGGACGCCGTTGTGCAGGCTTATACCTTGATCGAGGGCCGCGAGTGCCCGGTGGTTTCGTTGTATTTCACGCTCGACGAAGCCAGCCTGGATGTCATTGCCACCGAGACCCGGTTAGAGCGTGTGTCAGTTGCCGCCAACCTGCGCCATGACCAGCTCGACAACGTGGTTACTGAAGACTCGCTGCTGGGCGTATCGCCGGCCAACTACCGCTTCGCTGCCGAGCTTGCATTTGCGTTCCGACTGGCGCGGCACTTGAAGGCGCAGCGCGAGTCGGTGCGTGGAAAACCGGAAACATTTAACCGGCCCGACTTCACTTTTCGCCTCAACGGCGGCAACGGCAAAGAGCCAAGCGGCGACGAAGCGGTGCAGATCAGCATACGCAAGCGCGGCGCGGCACTCGATTTGATCGTCGCCGAGGCTATGATTCTGGCCAACAGCACTTGGGGCGCGTGGTTGAACACGTGCGGCGTTCCCGGCATCTACCGCAGCCAGGCCAGCCTGGCCCCGGGTATCAAGGTCCGCATGAGTACCAAGGCGCAGCCCCACGCGGGCATGGGCGTGGCGCAGTATGCATGGTCCACGTCGCCACTACGCCGCTACGTGGACTTGGTCAACCAGTGGCAAATCATTGCTTGCGCGCGCCATGGACGCACTGCCGCTTTGGCCGCGCCCTTCAAACCCAACGACGCGCTGTTGTTTTCGATCATCTCTAGCTTTGACGCTGCATACACCGACTATGCCAGCTTCCAGTCAGGTATCGAGCGTTATTGGGCGTTGCGCTATCTGATGCAAAACGAAATTCAGGAGCTCGACGCCAGCGTGGTCAAAGACGGCCTGGTGCGCGCCGACGCTTTACCGCTGGTGTTTCGCGCCGGTGGAGCCGACAACTTGCCCCGTGGCGCACGGGTACGCGTGCGAGTCAGAAGCACCGACTTGCTGACGCTCGATGTGGATGCGATCTTGGTCGCGCGCTTGGATGAACCCGTCGCGCCGGAGCAGAGCGACGATGTCGAGGGCGCCGACGACATTGAGGCTGCCGGCCCGCTGACGCTGGTACTCGACACAAAAAACGACGCCACCGAAGGCGCGGCTTTTGACCCGCAGCAATCGACCGTGTGACGACGTATGCCCAGAAAACTCTCCGGCGTTCATTCGGCGCTGCTGATTTCAGTGGCGGCGCACGCCGCGCTGCTGTTAGTGCGCTTTGTGGGCCCAGAAGACTTCAGCCACGCGTTCAAAGACACACCGTTGGAAGTGATTCTGGTGAACGCGCGCTCCGCCGAGCCACCGCCCAAGGCGCAGGCCATCGCGCAGGCCAACTTGACGGGAGGGGGCGATGCCGCCCAAGGCCGCTCGACGTCGTTTCTGCCCCCATCGCCCGTGATCGAAGCCGGTGAATCGAGCGAGGACACCTACCAACAAATCGAACAGTTACATGAGACGCAAACGCAGTTATTGACACAACTGCGGCACGAGCTGGCCGCCTTGCCTCAACCAGACGCCAACCGCGATACGGGTAAGCCCGACGCACGTCAGCAAGAGGAGCGACGGCGCTTATTGAGTCAGCAGCTCGCGGAGATAGAAAAACGCGTCAACGATGAGAATGCTCGCCCAAGGAAGCGCTACATCAGTCCCGCTACACGCGAGGAGGTTTACGCCCTTTATTACAATCGCTTGCGACGCAAAGTGGAAGGCCGCGGCACGCGTAACTTCCCGGAGCGACACGGCAAGAAACTGTATGGCGAGCTGACCATGGCCATTACCATCGACGATCAGGGGCGCGTTGTCGAGACCGAGATACTGCGCCCTTCGAAGTCGCGCGTGCTAGACCGGCGCGCACGGGCCATTGTCATGGCAGCGGCACCGTTCGGACCTTTCAGCAAAGCGATGCGCGAGAAAGCCGATTTGCTGGTGATCAGCTCGCGCTTTCGCTTCACGCGCGACACGGAGTTGGAAACCAGCCTGAGCGCGTCTCATTGAGCTTTTGCTGTTTCGCTTATGGATCACTACGCCGTCATTGGCAACCCGGTTGAGCACAGCCGCTCGCCCTTCATTCACCGACAGTTCGCGTTAGCGACGGGCCAATCGTTAAGCTACACCCGGATTTTGTGTCCGTTGGATGGTTTTGAATCGACTGCTCGCAGTTTTGCCGACAAAGGCGCTCACGGCTGCAACGTTACTGTGCCGTTCAAGTTCGAAGCACGCCGCCTTGCCGCAAACTGCAGCGTGCGAGCGGCACTGGCAGGGGCAGTAAACACCTTGCGCTTCGACTCAGACGCTTGGATGGGCGATAACACCGATGGCGTAGGCTTGGTGCGAGATATCGAGGTCAACGCGGGGGTTGTGATCGCCGGGCTGCGTGTCTTGCTGATTGGCGCAGGCGGTGCAGCCGCGGGTGCGCTCGGCCCTTTGCTGAACGCTCGACCTAGCGTGCTGGTGTTAGCCAACCGAACACTCAGCAGAGCCCAGGATCTTGCCCGTAGCCACGAGCACGTTGCGCGAGACTGCGGAGTGACTTTTGCCGTGGCGCCGCTTGAGACGTGCGGTGAGCGCTTTGACATCATTGTCAATGCCAGCTCGAGCAGTTTGCATCACGCGGCAGTACCGGTGCCGGCCAGCGTGCTGCGCCCCGGCGCGCTTGCGCTGGACATGATGTACGGGCCTGCTGCAAAGTCCTTTCTTGACTGGGCGCGCACGCACCGAGCCGTGCCGCGTGACGGCTTGGGCTTGCTGGTCGAGCAAGCGGCCGAGTCATTCTTGCTCTGGCGAGGTGTTCGGCCCGATACATTGCTTGTGTTGGCGGCGCTACGACGCGACTTAGGGCCTATCGATGCGTGAGCCGCGTTCTCTGTGCGCTGCCCCCACGACCGAACCTATTGGTGAGTTTCTTGCAGCGCATATTGAAAGAAAGGCCCCCGGATATTTCACCGGGGGCCTTTTGATATTAGCCTGACAATGTCCTACTTTCACACGGGAACCCGCACTATCATCGGCGCTGAGGCGTTTCACTGTCCTGTTCGGGATGGGAAGGAGTGGGGCCACCTCGCTATGGTCATCAGGCTTAACCGGCTGCCCCTCTGCGCAGCGCGCAGAGAAGCCAATTCGCAGAGTCTCTCGCAGCGTCTACACGCCGCGGTTAATCAGATTTCTTGATTACGCTTACAAAGGCATAACGGTCTTTGACAGTATGTCAAAGTTATAGGGTCAAGCCTCACGAGCAATTAGTACTGGTTAGCTTAACGCATTACTACGCTTCCACACCCAGCCTATCAACGTCCTAGTCTCGAACGACTCTTCAGGGGGCTCAAGGCCCCGGCAAGACTCATCTTGAGAAGAGTTTCCCACTTAGATGCTTTCAGCGGTTATCTCTTCCGCACTTAGCTACTCGGCAATGCCACGGGCGTGACAACCGATACACCAGAGGTGCGTCCACTCCGGTCCTCTCGTACTAGGAGCAGGTTCTCTCAATCTTGCAGCGCCCACGGAAGATAGGGACCAAACTGTCTCACGACGTTTTAAACCCAGCTCACGTACCTCTTTAAATGGCGAACAGCCATACCCTTGGGACCGGCTACAGCCCCAGGATGAGATGAGCCGACATCGAGGTGCCAAACACCGCCGTCGATATGAACTCTTGGGCGGTATCAGCCTGTTATCCCCAGAGTACCTTTTATCCGTTGAGCGATGGCCCTTCCATACAGAACCACCGGATCACTTAGTCCTACTTTCGTACCTGCTCGACTTGTCAGTCTCGCAGTCAAGCACGCTTATGCCTATGCACTATCAGCACGATTTCCGACCGTGCCTAGCGTACCTTCGAACTCCTCCGTTACGCTTTAGGAGGAGACCGCCCCAGTCAAACTGCCTACCATACACTGTTCCCAACCCGGATAACGGGCCAAGGTTAGAACCTCAAACACACCAGGGTGGTATTTCAACGTTGGCTCCACGACACCTAGCGGCACCGCTTCAAAGCCTCCCACCTATCCTACACAGATCTGTTCAAAGTCCAATGTAAAGCTACAGTAAAGGTTCATGGGGTCTTTCCGTCTTTCCGCGGGGAGATTGCATCATCACAAACATTTCAACTTCGCTGAGTCTCTGGAGGAGACAGTGTGGCCATCGTTACGCCATTCGTGCAGGTCGGAACTTACCCGACAAGGAATTTCGCTACCTTAGGACCGTTATAGTTACGGCCGCCGTTTACTGGGACTTCAATCAAGAGCTTGCACCCCATCATTTAATCTTCCAGCACCGGGCAGGCGTCACACCCTATACGTCGACTTTCGTCTTTGCAGAGTGCTGTGTTTTTAGTAAACAGTCGCAGCCACCGATTCTCTGCGACCTCATTGGGCTCCATCTGTACGACTTCACCTACTAGAGGCACACCTTCTTCCGAAGTTACGGTGTCAATTTGCCGAGTTCCTTCTCCAGAGTTCTCTCAAGCGCCTTAGAATTCTCATCTCGCGCACCAGTGTCGGTTTGCGGTACGGTCGTGTGTAGCTGGAGCTTAGTGGCTTTTCCTGGAAGCAGGGTATCACTCACTTCAGCGGCAAGCCGCCTCGTTATCACGCCTCATCTAAGCCACCCGGATTTGCCTAGGCGGCACGACTACACGCTTGAACCGGGACATCCAACACCCGGCTGAGCTAACCTTCTCCGTCCCCACATCGCACTACACATCGGTACAGGAATATTGACCTGTTTCCCATCAGCTACGCATCTCTGCCTCGCCTTAGGGGCCGACTCACCCTACGCCGATGAACGTAGCGTAGGAAACCTTGCGCTTTCGGCGAGGGGGCTTTTCACCCCCTTTAACGCTACTCATGTCAGCATTCGCACTTCTGATACCTCCAGCAGGCTTCACAACCCACCTTCACAGGCTTACAGAACGCTCTCCTACCATTTGCACTTGCGTGCAAATCCGCAGCTTCGGTAACTGGCTTAGCCCCGTTACATCTTCCGCGCAGGACGACTAGATCAGTGAGCTATTACGCTTTCTTTAAATGATGGCTGCTTCTAAGCCAACATCCTGACTGTTTTAGCCTTCCCACTTCGTTTCCCACTTAGCCAATTTTGGGGACCTTAGCTGGCGGTCTGGGTTGTTTCCCTCTTGTGTCCGGACGTTAGCACCCGGTGCACTGTCTCCCGTGCTGTACTCATCGGTATTCGGAGTTTGCAATGGTTTGGTAAGTCGCCATGACCCCCTAGCCATAACAGTGCTCTACCCCCGATGGTAATACACGAGGCACTACCTAAATAGTTTTCGGAGAGAACCAGCTATTTCCAAGTTTGTTTAGCCTTTCACCCCTATCCACAGCTCATCCGCTAGTTTTGCAACACTAGTCGGTTCGGACCTCCAGTAAGTGTTACCTCACCTTCATCCTGGCCATGAATAGATCACTTGGTTTCGGGTCTACACCCAGCGACTGAATCGCCCTATTCGGACTCGATTTCTCTGCGGCTTCCCTATTCGGTTAACCTTGCCACTGAATGTAAGTCGCTGACCCATTATACAAAAGGTACGCCGTCACCCTTGCGGGCTCCGACTGTTTGTATGCATGCGGTTTCAGGATCTATTTCACTCCCCTCCCGGGGTTCTTTTCGCCTTTCCCTCACGGTACTAGTTCACTATCGGTCGATTACGAGTATTTAGCCTTGGAGGATGGTCCCCCCATCTTCAGACAGGATTCCACGTGTCCCGCCCTACTTGTCGCACGCCTAGTTCCACCACCAACTTTTCTCATACGGGGCTATCACCCGCTATGGCCAGCCTTTCCAGACTGTTCTGATAAATCGATGGCTAAAACGTGCAGGGCTGTTCCGATTTCGCTCGCCACTACTTTCGGAATCTCGGTTGATGTCTATTCCTCGAGCTACTGAGATGTTTCAGTTCACCCGGTTCGCCTCGCACACCTATGTATTCAGTGTGCGATACCCCAAAGGGTGGGTTTCCCCATTCGGAAATCTCCGGATCAAAGCTAATTTGCCAGCTCCCCGAAGCTTATCGCAGGCTATCACGTCCTTCGTCGCCTGTAATCGCCAAGGCATCCACCACATGCACTTATTCACTTGACCCTATAACTTTGACGCCACGTTACGAGGCATCGTCAAGGAACTTCATTGAGTATTACGCGTTATGCCAAACTTCAAATCTTGCGAATTGAAATCTATTGACGCAATCAAAAATGTCGTCGACGGTACGCCGCGCCATGCAGCGCAACACCGCCAACAACTCTGATTTGACTCTACGAATTGTTAAAGAACTACAGCCGATCTTTCGATCAAACAGCCAAGCAATCAAACGATTGCTTGGCTGTTTGATGAGAGTCCATGGTGGTGGAGGATGACGGGATCGAACCGACGACCCCCTGCTTGCAAAGCAGGTGCTCTCCCAGCTGAGCTAATCCCCCAATGAGATGGTGGGTCTGGTTGGTCTCGAACCAACGACCCCCGCCTTATCAAGACGGTGCTCTAACCAACTGAGCTACAGACCCTTGACTCTCTACTGTGAATCGCGAGGGGCCTGCATGCCTTCGTCTTGGGCTGGGCTCGCATAACGCAAACCGCCAGTCTCAAGATAACCCAGGCCACGTTTCACACGCTGCGTTCAACGACAGCCGATAAGAGTGGACGCAAGAATTTGAGTGCTATATCCAGAAAGGAGGTGATCCAGCCGCACCTTCCGATACGGCTACCTTGTTACGACTTCACCCCAGTCACGAACCCTGCCGTGGTAATCGCCCTCCTTGCGGTTAGGCTAACCACTTCTGGCAGAACCCGCTCCCATGGTGTGACGGGCGGTGTGTACAAGACCCGGGAACGTATTCACCGCGGCAAGCTGATCCGCGATTACTAGCGATTCCGACTTCACGCAGTCGAGTTGCAGACTGCGATCCGGACTACGACCGGTTTTCTGAGATTAGCTCCCCCTCGCGGGTTGGCAGCCCTCTGTACCGGCCATTGTATGACGTGTGTAGCCCTACCCATAAGGGCCATGATGACCTGACGTCATCCCCACCTTCCTCCGGTTTGTCACCGGCAGTCTCATTAGAGTGCCCTTTGCAGTAGCAACTAATGATAAGGGTTGCGCTCGTTGCGGGACTTAACCCAACATCTCACGACACGAGCTGACGACGGCCATGCAGCACCTGTGTCCAGGTTCTCTTTCGAGCACCGAGCCATCTCTGGCAAGTTCCTGGCATGTCAAGGGTAGGTAAGGTTTTTCGCGTTGCATCGAATTAAACCACATCATCCACCGCTTGTGCGGGTCCCCGTCAATTCCTTTGAGTTTCAACCTTGCGGCCGTACTCCCCAGGCGGTCAACTTCACGCGTTAGCTTCGTTACTGAACAGCAAGCCGTCCAACAACCAGTTGACATCGTTTAGGGCGTGGACTACCAGGGTATCTAATCCTGTTTGCTCCCCACGCTTTCGTACTTGAGCGTCAGTACAGGTCCAGGGGACTGCCTTCGCCATTGGTGTTCCTCCGCATATCTACGCATTTCACTGCTACACGCGGAATTCCATCCCCCTCTACCGTACTCTAGCCATACAGTCACAAATGCAGTTCCCAGGTTGAGCCCGGGGATTTCACATCTGTCTTGCATAACCGCCTGCGCACGCTTTACGCCCAGTAATTCCGATTAACGCTTGCACCCTACGTATTACCGCGGCTGCTGGCACGTAGTTAGCCGGTGCTTATTCTTCAGGTACCGTCATTACTCCGGGGTATTGGCCCGAAGCGTTTCTTCCCTGACAAAAGCGGTTTACAACCCGAAGGCCTTCTTCCCGCACGCGGCATGGCTGGATCAGGCTTGCGCCCATTGTCCAAAATTCCCCACTGCTGCCTCCCGTAGGAGTCTGGGCCGTGTCTCAGTCCCAGTGTGGCTGGTCGTCCTCTCAGACCAGCTACAGATCGTCGCCTTGGTAAGCCGTTACCTCACCAACAAGCTAATCTGATATCGGCCGCTCCAATAGCGCGAGGTCTTGCGATCCCCCGCTTTCACCCATAGGTCGTATGCGGTATTAATCCGGCTTTCGCCGGGCTATCCCACACTACTGGGCACGTTCCGATACATTACTCACCCGTTCGCCACTCGCCACCAGGATTGCTCCCGTGCTGCCGTTCGACTTGCATGTGTAAGGCATGCCGCCAGCGTTCAATCTGAGCCAGGATCAAACTCTTCGGTTTGATCTTGAAATTTAGCTCGACGGAATTGAAGTGACTTAACACTTCACTACCGTGAGCGTCTGCAGGTTCGAAAACCTGCGAGTCTTGCGACTCGTTGGCACTCGCCTTCAAACGCCCACACTTATCGGCTGCAATTTGTTAAAGAACGCTACCTTGCGGCATCGCTGGCTCAAGACACTCCTTGAACCCAGCGCAGTCGAGCATTCTAGCATGCTTTCACAAAGCCCCCACGGCCGGCCTACGCTACACCTACCGTCTCGCTTTCGCCACCGTTACATCATAGTGTGTGTGCGCCCCAACCTCACATCAGCGAGCAACGCTTGAACCCAATGCAAGCGTTGCCGCCAATTCTTTTGCGCAGATCAGACCAGGCTCTTCGCTACGCAGCACGGTATCGAGCCCTTGAACCAAGCGCCTGGTGTCTGTGCGCAAGATGCGCTGTTTGATGGCAGCAAGTTGCGACGGGTGCATGGAAAAACTGCGCAACCCCATCGCCAACAGCAGCTCGGTGAATTCGCCGTCTCCCGCCATCTCACCACAGACGCTGACGCCTTTGCCCATCGCTCTGGCCTGCGCAATGGTGCGCGCAATCAGCTGCAACACAGCCGGGTGCCAAGGGTCGTATAGATGTGAGACCGTTTCGTCCGCGCGATCAACGGCTAGCGTGTATTGAATCAAGTCGTTGGTTCCCAGCGAAACAAAGTCAAAATGCTTGAGAAACGTGGGCAAGATCAGCGCCGCCGCCGGTATTTCGATCATCGCCCCCAACTCGACGTCTTTAAAGGGCCTACGCGCATCCGCCAGTTGTTGCTTCGCGCGAGCAAGTGCTTCCAAGGTCAGCTGGATCTCACTCAGGTGCGCGACCATTGGAATCAACAAACGCACTTTTCCGTAGGCGCTGGCCCGCAAAATAGCGCGCAGTTGCTGGCGAAACATTGCCGGCTCTGACAGGCTCCATCGAATTGCGCGCAATCCCAACGCTGGGTTCAGTCCTTGCTCATGTCGAAGCTCGCTAGCTGCAATGCGGTGGTCGCGTGGTTTGTCGGCACCGATATCTACCGTTCGAATCGTGACCGGCAATCCCTTCATCGCCTCGACAACCGCGCGGTAGCAGTTGAACTGTTCCTCCTCACCGGGTAACGCCGCTACCCGGTTCATGAACATAAACTCGCTGCGGAACAACCCCACACCGACGGCCCCCTCTTCCAGCGCTGCCGCTGCGTCTGCGAGCTGTTCAATGTTGGCCAGCAACTCAACACGCTCACCATCGAGGGTAACGGCAGGTGTGTGCCGCAACCTCGATAAACGGGCGCGCTCTAACTCGCTATGCCGCTGCCGGAAACGGTACTCCTCCAACACAATGGGCGAGGGGTTCACGATCACACTGCCGACATCGCCGTCGATGACGACCCAATCGTCTTGCCGGATCAGACGGCTGGCTTCG
>JAOTTZ010000337.1 GCA_029864165.1 Burkholderiaceae bacterium | reverse complement strand
GCGAAGCGCGGGAGGGCCGGTGGTCAATCTGAAGGGACTGATGATGATGCTGGAACTACACCAACAAGGCCTGTCGGCGTCGGCACCGCCTGGGTTTACCGCGTCATCGGACAATAAGAACCTATCCGTGAATAAGGCGGCTCTGCGTTGTGACGAAAATGCGATGGATGCCAGGCGCAAGCCGCAGCCCAGGGTGGCGCCCTGCGCAAGGCTTGCAACAACGCAGACGCGCATTGTCGTCACAACCCTTCGGGCCGGGGCCGTCATATTCACGGATAGGTTCTAAGCCCATGGCCCTGATCACGCTCACCGACGCCCAACTTGCCTACGGCCATGTGCCGCTTCTCGATCACACAGCGTTTGCGCTGGACGCGGGCGAGCGCGTTGCGCTGATCGGCCGCAACGGCACCGGCAAGTCTTCGCTGCTGAAGGTGCTAGCCGGCGGTGAGAAGCTCGACGACGGTGGCTTGCAGTTGCAGCAGGGTTTGCGCCGTTATTACGTTCCGCAGGAGCCTGACTTCGCCGCCGGCGCTACCGTGTTCGACATCGTGAGCGTAGGTGTTGCCGAGGCCAAGACACTGCGCGCTCGCTACGAAGCGCATGTGCCTAGCGAAGATCTCGACGCGCTGCAAACCCGCATCGAAGCGTTGGACGGCTGGACTTGGGAGCAGCGGGTAGAGCAGGCGCTGCAGCGCCTGCATCTGGACGCCGGCGCGATCATCGATACCCTCTCGGGCGGAACCAAGAAACGTATCGCGCTCGCGCAGGCGCTGGTGGCCAGCCCCGAGGTGCTGCTGCTCGACGAACCGACCAACCACCTCGACCTAGACGCGATCGAGTGGCTGCAAGAACTGCTGTTGGCTTGGCGCGGTGCGCTGATCGTCGTCTCGCACGACCGCGCCTTCATCGACGCGACGGCCACCCGCATCGTCGAACTCGATCGCGGCGCGCTACGCAGCTATCCCGGCAACTTCAGCGCTTTTGAGGCCAGCAAGGCGCGCGAGCTGGAAGCCGAGAGCATGGCCAACGCGCGGGCCGACAAGCTGCTGGCGCAAGAGGAGGTGTGGGTGCGCAAGGGGGTCGAGGCCAGGCGCACGCGCAGCGTGGGCCGCGTCGCACGGCTCAAGTGCTTGCGCGATGAGCGCACCGCACGGCGCGATCGCATCGGCCAGGTTAGGCTCGAGCTCGATGCCGGCCTACCGCCGGGCAAGATCGTTGCCGAGTTGAGCGATGTGTCCTTGAGTTTCGCCGACAAGAGCATCGTGCGCGACTTTTCGGCCACCATACTGCGCGGCGACAAGATAGGTCTGGTCGGCCCCAACGGCGTCGGCAAGACGACACTGCTAAGGCTGATGCTCGGCGAGCTTGCACCCGACACCGGCCGCGTGCGTCAAGGCACGCGTTTGCAAGTGGCCTACTACGATCAAATGCGCGCCGCACTCAACCTCGATGCCACGCTGATAGATACCATCAACCCGGGCAGCGAGTGGGTAGAAGTGGGGGGCTCGCGCAAGCATGTGATGAGCTACCTCAACGACTTCTTGTTCTCGCCCGCGCGTGCCAACAGTCCCGTGCGCACTTTGTCGGGCGGCGAGCGCAACCGCGTGCTGCTGGCGCGGCTGTTCGCGTTGCCAGCCAACGTGCTGGTGCTCGACGAGCCGACCAATGACCTCGACATCGACACCCTTGAGTTGCTAGAGGACCTGCTGCAAACCTACGCCGGTACGGTGTTTTTGGTCAGCCACGACCGGCGCTTTCTCGACAACGTGGTCACCAGCTTGATCGCGTGGGAAGGCGACGTCTCGCCCGGGCTGTGGCGCGAGGTCGAAGGCGGTATCGAGGACTGGCGGCTGCAGCGCGCGCGTTCGCCGGCTACCGCGCCCGACAAGCCTGCCGCGGCCCCAGCGCGCGCACCGCGCGCGGCTGCCGCCAAGACCCGCGCCAAGCTCAGCTACAAAGAGCAGCGCGAACTTTCGGAACTGCCCGTGCGCATTGACGCGCTGGAGGTCGAGCAAAAGGTGATTGCCGACACGCTGGCTGGCACCGAGATCTACGTCAAAGAGCCGCACCGCGTGGCTGAGATGCAGGCGCGTTACGCACAAATCGACGAAGAGCTTATGGCTGCGCTCGAGCGCTGGGAAGCGCTCCGTCGGCGAGACAAACTCTAAGAACCTCTCCGTGAATAAGACGGCCCTGCGTTGTGACGACCATGCGATGGATGCTAGGCGCAAGCCGCTTGTGGCGAACCACACCACGGCGCGTCTTGCTCCCACGCCTGTGCCCAATGGAGCACCGGCGCAGGGCCGTCTTATTCACAGATAGGTTCTAAATCTAGTGACTAAAAATGGTACTCGACACGAATCATGGGCGTCTTGGCAAAGGCGCCTTCCCCCGCAGGGCCGGAATGGTTGTTACCGAACTTGTTCCTCCAGTACTGATACTCTAGACCGACGCGGAAGGTATTTTTGGCGCTGCCCATCGCTGCGCCCAGATCCCACATCACCTGCATATCGATATTGGTTTCGGGCGCGGTCTTGCCGCCAAACTCATCGTCCCCCTTTGATGCAATGAAGTTGGCGAAGCCTTCAAAGGACAGCGGCAGGGTACCCAACGGAATGCCCCACGCAGCAGTCAGCATGGGGTGGACGTCGTAGTCATAGCGGTTGACCGAGTATTGTGCCGCGGCCACAGGGTTCCAACCCGAAGGTTGATTGCTCTCCCAAAGTGCCAACAGGCTGATGTTGAGAAAGCCGGGAACGTCCATCATCAGCGTCGGGCCAGCGACAAGCATTCTTTTCTTAGAGTTGTAGCCGGCGTCGGTCTTGGTGTTGATGTCAAAACCCACCGTCGCGCCAACACCGCGAATCGGACCATACTTGATGTCGCTGCCACGAACCTTGCCGATATCGATGGTATTTCGATAGACGACGTAGACCTCATGAGCTCCTTCGTTGGGGTTGTCCACGTGGCTAGGGTCATTCTTGTCCGACAGCAGCATGTCGACGTTGAGAAAGTTGGTTCCGTACTTGTAGCCACTTACGTGCGTCAGTGCAATGATGTTCTTCTTGATGTCTTGGTTGATGAAGGGTTCGGCAAACGTTGTGCCATAGCGCCAGCTGATGGCCGTATCACTCCATTCCGCAGCGATGGC
>JAOTTZ010000336.1 GCA_029864165.1 Burkholderiaceae bacterium | reverse complement strand
TCAAGCGATCCGGTTGGCCAGCGACAGCAGCGTTAGCAACAGCATCCACATCACCACTGGGCACCACACGAGGCCAATCATGCCGCTCAGGTGACTCAGCGTTGTCGGCATCCCGGCGGTGGGCCCTTCGGCCCGCGTCGCTGGCAACACTCGACGGCTCAGTTTCACAAGCATTTCACTGCCGCTGCGCTTTACACCCCCAGACCGGTTTCTCCAGCACCATGGAGTGAATCGGCGCACGTAACCAAACTGGACTCCTCGGTGCTATGCACCCAATGCTTTGTCGGTCGAGACGGATTGGATGACCCGCCCTTGTCCTGTACTCGGTGCCAGCGTTTGCTCGGCTAGCGGTTTGACCAAAGTGTTCAGGACTTCCCATCTCCCAGCCCTCAGTTCATCCAGGCCTGAAGTTACGTCAATCTGGTTACGAATTGCCGCCGTGACAGCCGATGCGAAGCGCGGATGGCCGATCAGGATGGCGCCCACCACAAGGCCCGCCGAAATCACGAGTTTTCGGTAGCGAAGCTCCTCGAGTTCCTCCTGCGCGATTTCGATGTCGGCCGCCGTACGGGCTTCGGTAACGCCGATCGAGGTCAGCTCCACGCCGACGACCTTGAGGGCACAGACCGGCGCGGCTGCCCGGTAGCGGACTCCTGCGCCAAGCGCATTGAGCGCCGCGACTTTGCCCTGTTCCACCGCGACCGGCCACAGCCCATGCACCTCACCTTGGAACTCACAAACGTCCCCAGCCGCAAAAATTCCCGGCGCGCTGGTACGCATGTTGTCGTCCACCAGCACGCCATGCTTGACGTCGATACCGGCCTGGCGCGCGAGGTCGACATTGGGCACGATGCCTGCGGCCGCCAGTAACACATCGGCCGACAAGACTCGCCCGTCCTTCAGTACCACCTCGGTCATGCGGGGACTGCCGCGCACCGACTCGGCCTCGGCTTCGAGAGCGATCTCAATTCCCAAGCGTTCGAGGTATAGGCGCAGGCAATGACTACCACGCGAGTCAAGCTGTCGGCGCAGCAACCACGCACCGCGCTCTAGTACAGTCACATCAAGCCCCAGCTTACTCAGTGCATACGCCGCCTCCAGCCCCAGCAAGCCGCCGCCCGCAACTACAGCGCGCCGGCACCGTTGCGTTTGAACGTAGGTGCGTATCTGCATCGCGTCGTCAGCATCGCGCTGCACGAAGGTGCCGGGCTTGCCAAAATTCGTGATCGGTGGGATCAGGCTCGCGCTACCATTTGCGAGCACTAGTCGATCGTAGTCCAGAGTTTCGCCCGTACCGAGTACAACTTGTGATCGCGCCCGATCGATGCTTGTTGCTTGCGTATTGAGCCAAACTTCGACCCCACGTTCCTCGTACCAACTCTCCGGTTGCAGATGCAAGCCGCTCATCGCGGATCGCCCGTAAATCAGGCGCGTGATCGCCATCCGGTTATACAGCTGATGCTTTTCACAGCCTATTAGGGCAATCTTGCAGTCCGGATGGTAGCGACGCAGATGATCGCAGACCGTGACGCCGGCAATGCCATTCCCGATAACCACGACACGCTTGATCGCCGCCAGATCCGGCAGCCAGGTCACCTGCGACACCGAGGCCGCGGCGGCCTTCGCGACAAACTTCGCCTCGATTGAGAGCGAGACAGGTCCGTTGGCGCGACACATACAGGCTAGACGCGCGTCGCCGCCTAGCCCCAGCCGGTCGAGCGTGTCGCGCTCTTCCTCCCCCACCGGAGGTAGATGCTCCATCCCAGACAAAACCAGCACCGGGTCGGCGCCACACATGCCCATGCGGCACCCAGCCTCGATCGGCTGGTTGTTGCTTTCGGCAATCTCCAGCAGGGTGCGTCCGGAATCGGCCAAGACCCGGACCTCGTCTGGCATAAAAGTGATCTCGAACTTGTCGTGCTGTACCGCTTGGCGCAGCGCACCGAGTGCGTTGGATCCGATGCGCGCGTTGCTGACTTGAGTCGACCGCCCTTGGAACTGCTGCTCCTTGGTGTGGGTACGGCGCATCCATGCCAAGCTCAGCGCAAGTATGACCCCCTGTATTAGCCAACTCACTGCAGGCGTTGGCGACACACCTGCGAGATTCCCGACTGTCTTGACCCATGCCGGTGCGGCAAACCAGTAATACAGGTTGAGCGCCGCAGCCGCATAGCCTGCGGTGAGGGTAGACACGCTAGCCTTGGCAAAGGCATACAGGATAAAGAAACTACCCGCGCTCACCAGTACGTAGAAGAAGAACTGCACATACATCGCGGGCACGCTGATCTCGGGCGGATTCGGTAGCGTGAAATACGCGAGGATGAAGCCGGGGAACGCGGCAGCGAAAAATTTCCGGTGGTTTCGATAGTGGCGATCGTCATCGTCCAGGTCGGCGAGATACGCGACTCCGGGATTGAAGTCGTAGCAGTTCTTGGTACAGCCCACGCAGGTCGAGCAGTGGCTGTTGGCGATGGTCACAAAGGGCGTACGGTTGTAAAGGCGCTGGACCGGATAGAGCGGACAGATGCTGCTGCACCATCCGCTCTTGCCCTTGAAAAACACGCCTCCCACAAACGCCGCTGCCAGCGCCGACAGCACCAACCAGGCAGTCGCCGGCCCACTAACGTTAAACAGCCACTTGCGCGAGGACACCAAGGCGAACAGCGCCATGATGCCAAGTACATACCCGTACTTTGCGAACCATGCTGGTGGTGTCAGGCCGCGCGAAAACGAGAGCGCCCGCGGGAGCTGATTAACAGCGGCGAGCGGACAGACATTGCGCCACAAACCCGGCGCAGCGAAGAACACCAGCGGCAGCACCGGAACACTTAACTGCCAGAACAACATCAGGCCGCCTTGCGCAAGCCCGAACAGCATGACCACGATACCCAGTGCGGCCGCAACGCTTAGGGTGCGCCCGCTTGTCCATAGCCAGTGCGGAACGCGCGAGCGCTCACGCAGCTGCAAGTAATTCGGAAAGACTGGGAGCGGTTGAGGCTTCAAAGCGCGGTTCTCTACCGGACGATCTCGCGGATGAAAGCGTTGGCTTCGCGCAATCTGACAGATAGTGTCCGCGCGAGGTCGCGAAGAAACTCACGCGCCAATTCGGGTTCGTGGGCCGCAAACACGTCGAAGGCGTCAACGCTCAGACACAGCAATTGACCA
>JAOTTZ010000335.1 GCA_029864165.1 Burkholderiaceae bacterium | reverse complement strand
CCACTTCACGCAGGGTGCCGTCGATGCGGAAACGCACCGAGCTGCTGCGCTCGTAGGGTTCGATGTGAATGTCGCTCGCACCGTCTTTGGCAGCCTGCGTGAGCAATGCGTTGAGCATGCGGATGATGGGCGCGTCGTTGGCCGCTTCCAGCAAGTCTTCGACGGCGGGCAGCTCCTGCATCATGCGCGACAAATCGACGTGGCTTTCAACTTCACCGATGACAGTGGCCGCGCTCGACTCACCACCGGCATAAGCCGCAGCGATGCGCTGCGCGAGCGTGGTTGCGGCCTCATGCTCCATCACGTCGACGTCGTACAGGCGCATGACCTCGGACAACGCGGGAAGCGATGCGCCCGCATGCGCCCACAGCACCAAGCGCTGGCCGTCGTCTTCGAGCAGCACGGTGTGCGCTTTGGCGTATGCGTAGGGCAGGGGATGGCGGGCGCCCATGGGAATGTCAGTGCATTGCTAACGAGAACTGGGGTGGCCTACCGCGGGAGGTGTTTCTTCGCGCCGCGGCTGCGCCGGCAACACCGGCGCCTTGTTAACCGGCAATACAAAACTCTTTGGCGGCTGACTGTCCTGCTGCTGGGCGCGGATCGCGTCATAGCGGTCGAGTGAAACCTTGTCCACGCTCTCCGTGTCACGCATCACGGTGGGGCGCAAAAAGACCATCAAGTTGGTTCTGTTTTTGACGCGGCTTTCGCTGCGAAACAGCGCGCCCAGGAGCGGAATGTCACCGAGCAGCGGTACCTTGGACTTGCTCAGCGTGAACTTATCTTCGATCAACCCGCCGAGCACGATGATTTGGCCATCGTCGACGACGACCGTCGATTCGATCGAGCGCTTGTTGGTCGAAGGGCCAGCGTTGCTTGTTCCCACAACAGCGGCTTCCTGCACGCTCGACGACTCCTGGAAGATCGTCATGCGCACAGTGCCGCCTTCGCCAATCTGTGGCTTGATGCGTAAGGTGATTCCCACGTCCTTGCGCTCGATGGTCTGGAACGGGTTGGTCGTGCCGGTTCCGGTGTTCGTGAACTGGCCAGTGATGAAAGGCACATTGCTACCGACGACAATCTTGGCCTCTTCGTTGTCGAGCGTGATCAGATTCGGTGTTGAAATGATGTTGGTGTTGCTCTGGTTCTGCAGCACGCGCGCAATCGCCGCCAACGCGTACACACCATTGAAGTTGCGCACCAGGCCGATGTTCAGACCCTCACCGACCGACACATTGCCGTCCGCGGACGTCGCGTCCTTGTTGATACTGATGATGTTGCCCGCCCCGGATTTCGGCGTGAAATTGGTGCCGATGCCGAGCAAGTTCTTATCGCCGTCCTTGCCCAGCAGTCCCTGCCACTGAAAACCGAAGTCAGCCGCGTTGTCGCCGGACACCTCGACAATCATGCTTTCGATATAGACCTGCGCGCGGCGTGTATCGAGCTTTTCTATCATCGCGCGCACCTGCCGGTACAGGGGTTCCGGGGCGGTGATGATGAGCGAGTTGGTCGCCGGGTCGGCTTGGATGAAACCGCCTGACGTGGGACTGGCTGACGCGCTCACCGGCGCGGTGGCGGCTGTGTTGGCGCCCGCTTGGGCACTGACATTGCTTGCAGTCGCAACCGAACCGGATGTCGACGTGCCGCTACCGCCACCAAAGGCCCCACGCAACACTTCTGCCAGCCGCACGGCATCGGCGTTTTTCAAGTACATGACGTAAATGTTGCCAGTCGGGCCGCCGCCTTGCTGCGGTTGGTCCAACTTTGCGACGACGGCTTTGACATTGGCCATGCGCTCAGGGTTGGTTGCCCGCACGATCAAGGCGTTGCTGCGCGCGTCGACCAAGATCGTCTGCGCCGTTGCCCCCGGCAGACCCCCGGGTGCCGGTGACGAGTCGGTGAGCTTTTGCACCAACGCTGCCACATCGGCAGCCACCGCATGTTGCAGCGTGATCACCTCCACGTCGCCCGAAGCGGGTGTGTCCATGGCAGCAATGATTTTTGCAATGCGCTGCAAGTTGTCGGCGTAGTCGGTGATGACAAGCGTGTTGTTGCTGGGGCTGGCGTTGATGGTGTTGTTCGGGCTGATCAGTGGGCGCAGTACCGCCACCAAGTTGTTTACGTTTTCGTGGTTCAAGCGGAAGATCTGCGTCAGTATTTGGTCGCCGCGCCGCGGCGACTCGCCCACCGATACCGTGCCGGTTTGCAACTTGGCGTCTGCTTCTGGCACGACCTTTAACAGGCCGCCCACTTCTACCACCGTGAACCCCAGTCCGCGCAACGCTGCCAAGTAGTTCAGGTATACCTCGCGCGGCGGAATCGGCTCTTCGGTGTACAGCGTGATGTTGCCCCTGACACGCGGGTCGACCAAGAACTGCTGCTTCAAGATCGCGCCGACAGCGCGCGTCACGCCCTCTATGTCGGCATTGACAAAGTTGAGCGTCACCGGCTCGCCGCGAAAGCGCAGCTCCGGCGCCTGCTGTGCCATTGGGCTGCCGGCCAACGCAAGGCTGAGCACGGCCACGGTGAAATACCGAATCGCTGCTCGTCGCGGTTGCACATGGGCAAGTTCAACGCGCTGTTTCATAGTTATCCAATCGAAATGACTGACCGCGCGCCTTGGCGCTGGCCGATGATGTTCAGCAAGTTGCCCAGCGCAGCCTCGTCAGTTTCGCCGGTGCGTGCTTCGCCGCGAAAGCGCACACCGCCGGGGCCCCAAGTACCGGTGCCAGACAACTGTAAGGCGCTTCCAGCTTGCGTGCTCAGCTCAAGACGTGATTGCCCCCCGTCGCCGACCATGCGCAAATGGTAGCTGCCCAGCACATCCAGCGTGGATACGCGTGACGAAGCATTGAGCAATTCGACCTCCACTTGGCCCGTAGCCCGCCAACGACCTTCGACCCATTCCAGGGTAAAACCGGGCGAGGCTGCTCGAAGCGTGCCGCTGAGTTGCAGCGTATTCCATGGCGTTCCAAGACCCGCGAGCCACGCGCTGGGCCACTGGCCAATCGAGGCGGTGGCTGGCATCAGCGTCACGGCGCGACCCAAAAAACCTGGGCTGACGCGCAACGCCATGGTGCCGTTGAGGCAGCAGGCGTGACGCGCGCGCAACTCAAGCGTCGCCCCGCTAAGCCCGACCGACCACTCCAGTCGCCCCGGCAGCGCGGCTGCGG
>JAOTTZ010000334.1 GCA_029864165.1 Burkholderiaceae bacterium | reverse complement strand
GCTCGGCCAGGATGCGCTCGGATACCAGGATCGCATGCGCTTCGGTCTCTACATCGGGCAACAAGATCAAGAACTCGTCGCCGCCGAGACGACCTACCAGCGGTGACGAGCCGCCTCGCCGTCTTGGTGCCCGCATGTGCAGCACTTGATCGCTGTCGCGCAAGCATTGCGTCAGCCGATTCGACACCTCGATCAAGAATTGATCCCCCGCTGCATGGCCCAGCGAATCGTTGATGTTTTTGAAGTCATCCAAGTCCAACATGACCAATGCCAACTCGCGCCTTCTGGAGCGTGCCCCTTCGACCGCCTGGCTCACCGAGCTGGAGAGCTGACGCCGATTGGGCAGGCCGGTCAACACGTCATAGGTGGCAATGTGCTCCATCTCCCGGGCCCTGCGCTTTTGCAGCGCCAGCAGCAAGCCACTGCCAAGCACAATGACCAGCGTGGTCACGCTGAGCAGTCTTAGCAGCATGTAGTTGTCGCTCTCCGCAAGCGCCTCTTCGATCTTGTTCACAGAGGCAAATCGGTGCAATACCCATTGCCCATTGCTCGTCACGTTCAACGGCTGTGTCAGCTCCAACTCGGGCTTGGCTTTACTATCCAGGTAGCGCGCGATGGCAGTGTTGCGTCTGTCATAGATCCGCAAACCCAGCGCTTGGTTGGTCAGCAGATATTCCGATGGTGGCTCATCCAAACTGATACCGGCCTCTGCCGCCAACTGGTGTTCCGTCTCTGTCACCGGAATGAACGGCCAGTTGAGCAATCGCGCTTCGAGAACATTGGCACGTATGACGGTTGTCACCAGCCCCTTGAAGCCGCCGCTTGCGCTGTCGTAAATCGGCACCGAATACAGGAACCCCTCGCGGTTGCGTGGGTCGCCGTGGCGCCGAGACAGGTACTGCGAGTTGTCGCTAGTCACGAGCAGCGGCGAAACCAACGCCTTGATGCCCTTGGGCGCGTCGGTGGGGATCATCGGGTCGTTGTGCCTGAAGTGCTGAAGTTGCCGCGTCAAGTAAGCGTACACAGCCGATCGATCTTGTGCTGGCGTATCTGACTGCGCACTGGGCGCACTGAGGCGTACCGGCCGCTTGGGCTGGGCTGAACGTAGACGCTCCAGGGTGACTTTGTCGAAAGTTAGAAACGGCACCTGGCCCTTTTCTGGCGCAAATCCGTCATAGACGATGTAAAGCTCTGAAATCGAGAGGATCGAAGCAACGTGGTTGTAGAGTTGCTGCACCGTCTGAGCGTCCTCGACCCTGAAGCGCACACCGTCAACCACGTCATCGTTGACAGAAGCGCGGTTGTGCGGCGCGGCTGCGCGCACAGCCGGCAACAGCGAAACAGTGCGGCCGACCACATACACGCTTTTAAACAGGTTGGCGAGCTTCTTAGCCTGGTCGCGCGTTTCGCTGTTCAGCGCGACGCGTAGCGAATTGCGATTCTTGGCCTCTTCCTTTTTGGCGTCTGACCAGATGAATGCGGCCAATATCATCCACAGCAGCAGCGCTCCGAGCAGCACACCTAGCGTCAGTTCATTTCTGATGTTGCGACCGCCAAGGTCGGCAGATCGGTGACCGGGGATGGTATCGGCAGCAGTCGCGAAATCGCTGTTCATGTCTTATTCACGGGTAGGTTCTAAGCCCCTTGACTCGGTCGGCGTGACGCCCCCCCCTGACTCCAGCTGTGCTCAGCCCGAACCAGCGCCGCGCCCACGCCATGGCCGAATTTACAACGATAACGTCCGATCGCGCGGAATAGGCGCGAAAATGCGACTTGTAACGCGGGCAATTGATCTGCGCCAACGCGTTGCGTTGTTGCGAGCGCCGCTTTTAGCAGTTTTCTACCCCCGGCGGCAAAGGGACCAACGCCCAAACGCGTGAACAGTCCGCTTTGAGGCTGGCAGCGTGATGCAACGGCTCAAGGAGCTTTTGGCGTCGCGGCAGTTTCTTCGGCCAGGCGCTTTTTTTCCCAGAGCTTTTGCAACTGTTCATCCTCCAACCGTCGCCGCGTCTCCTGCTGCTTGATCATTTCTTGGTGCCGCTGTTCCTCGATTTCCTCAGGCGTCGGCCCTTGGTCGATCGACAGCGACATGAAATCCGACGCCGGTGGCTCGCCGCGCGCGCTCTTGAGCTTGATGTTCAGACGCAGTTCATTGGCCGAGTCGGCGTTGCGTATCGCCTCTTCGAAGCTGATCATGTTCTCGTTGTATAGCTCGAACAATGCCCAGTCGAAGGTGCGCATACCGAGCTCGCGCGATTTGTTCATGATCGACTTGATCTCGTTGAACTCACCCTTGAAGATGCGCTCGGCAATGGTCGGCGTATTCAGCAGAATCTCGATTGCCGCCGAGCGGCCATTGCCGTCTTCACGGCGTACCAAACGCTGCGAGACGATGGCGCGCAGGTTGGCAGACAAGTCCATCAGCAGCTGAGAACGACGCTCTTCGGGGAAAAAATTGATGATGCGCTCGATGGTCTGATTCGCGCTGTTGGCATGCAGTGTTCCCAGGCACAAGTGGCCCGTCTCGGCGAACGCAATCGCGTGCTCCATCGTTTCGGCATCGCGGATCTCGCCGATCAGAATCACGTCGGGCGCCTGGCGCAGCGTGTTCTTCAGTGCGTGCCGCCACGAGTGTGTGTCCACCCCGACCTCGCGGTGCGTGACAAGCGACTGGCGCGACGCGTGCACATACTCAACCGGATCCTCGACGGTGATGATGTGTCCCGCTGACGTGCGGTTGCGGTGGTCGACCATCGCCGCCAGCGAAGTCGACTTGCCCGACCCGGTGGCGCCGACCACCAGCACCAGCCCGCGCTTGTTCATCACGACATCTTTCAGGACTTCAGGCAAGCTGAGCTTTTCGAAGTTGGGAATCTCGGACGCAATGGTTCTTATCACCATGCTGACGAACTGCTGCTGCACGTAAACGTTGACACGAAAGCGCGAAAGCCCCGGGATTGAGATGGCGAAGTTGCACTCCATCTCCTTGGCGAACTCCTCGCGTTGGCGCTCGTTCATCATCGCGTGGGCCAGCTTGCGCGTGATGTCTGCGGTGAGCTTTTGTTCCGTCAGCGGCTTCATGCTGCCGTGCGATTTCATGCTCGGCGGAAAGTCGTTGGCAATAAACAGGTCGGAACCACCGGCCTTGCTCATTGCGGCCAACAGCTTGTGCATA
>JAOTTZ010000333.1 GCA_029864165.1 Burkholderiaceae bacterium | reverse complement strand
GGCGTGCGCGCGTACCCTCTTCGCCGATAGTGAATATCTTGCCTTCGGCTTCGTCGAGAATTTGCGCAACGGGCCTGCCGTGCGGGTTGAAAGCCGAGGTTGCAATGTCGTCGCTGGCCGCGATCAACTTGCGCAGGATTGCACGCTCGCGTACGATCTCGGCGTAACGGCGAATATTGGCAGCGCTCGGAACACTTTGTGCCAGTGCGTTCAAGTACACCAGACCGCCGCACTCCTCAGCCTTGCCCAAGCTCTGTAGTTGCTCGAAGACAGTGATCACGTCGGCCGGCTTGGTGGCGCCGATCATGTTGCAGATCGCAGCGTAGATCAGCCGGTGCTCGTAGCGATAAAAGTCGCTATCGGTCAACAGATCGGCCGCGCGGTCCCAGGCACTGTTGTCGAGCAACAAGCCGCCCAACACGCTTTGTTCCGCCTCGACCGACTGCGGCGGCATGCGCAGGCGCGCCACATCGTCGTCAGTCTGGGTATGAGTTGACGGTGGCTCGGCGCCGGAGAAAACGACTGACATCGTGTGATGATAAGAGCAAGAAGGCCGAGCGTCTGTGAAAAAGGTTGTGGAGATTCTGGGAATGTTCAGTGCAGAAGGCGTCGCACACGAAAAAGGCCGGCGAAGCCGGCCTTGCCATTACAGCGAACGGATCTACGCGATTTCACCCTGCACCAAGATCGTCAACTCGACCAGCACATCAGTATGCGGCGCGACAGTGACCGTGTGCTCGCCCTTGGTCTTGAGCGGCCCGGCGGGCATACGAATCTGCGCTTTGGTCACTTCGATGCCTATGCCCTTGAGCGACTCGGCGACATCGGCGTTCGTGACTGATCCGAACAGACGACCATCGACACCGGACTTTTGTGTGATGTGAACGACGCGGCCTCTGATACTTTCGCCGAGCAACTGCGCCGCCACGAGTTTTTCGTGCGATGCTTTCTCGAGTTCGGCGCGCCTGGCTTCGAATTCCTTGATGGCGGCTTCGGTCGCACGGCGAGCTCTGCGCTTGGGAATCAGAAAGTTGCGGGCATAGCCATCCCTGACCTTGACCACATCGCCCAGATTGCCGAGATTGGGCACCTTTTCAAGCAGAATCACTTGCATAACGTAGCTCCCCTCAGGCCTTGTGCAAATCACTGTACGGCAGCAACGCTAGAAAGCGCGCGCGTTTGATACAGGTAGTCAACTGACGCTGGAAAAACGCGCGTGTTCCCGTCAGGCGGGCGGGCGTGATCTTGCCGTTCTCGCCGACGAAGTCGCGCAGCGTGTCGAGGTCTTTGTAATCGATCTCTTTGACGTTTGTGACCGTGAACCGACAGAATCGCTTGCGGCGAAACAGCAGCGATTGGGTATTGCGTTTGGGTCTGCGGTCTTTAGAGAACCGTCCTCTACCTTGTGGTGGGGGCATATTTCACCTTTGTTGAATTTCAATTCCTGATACAAACATATCGAAAGGCCGTGGCCTGCTCACATTATCCAAGCTCCGTCACGTGAAACACAACGCCGCGGCCGTTTCGCCCAGATCCGATAAAGCCGGCAAAACTTGCCTGCCCCCCCAGTTCAAGGCTGCCCAGCGGCCGTGTGATATCGCCAATCGCAACGGCGCGCATCTCAAGCGAAACGTTGCGCAGGTGACCGGCTTCTGAGAGCTTTGATGCGTGTTTCAAGCTCAAATCGATCGCCGGCAAACCGGCCGGGGTGTATCGCACAGCGCTGCGTTCGACCAGTTGTGCATCCAAAACGAATCGGTTCACAAATGGGCTGAATCAGAGCGTTCCTAGCACGCCGCTCAGGCTGTGACGTCCTGGTGCTGTGCCTTGCGCGACTCTTCTTTCTCAACGGTCTTCATCATCACCGATGGTTCAGTTTCTGCGCGATCCTTGGTCACCGTCAGATGGCGAATCACCGCATCGTTGAAGCGAAACCCCGTTTCGAGCTCGGTCAGTACGTTCGGACCGCACTCGATGTTGAGGCATAAATAGTGAGCCTTGGCCAACTTCTGGATCATGTACGCCAATTGGCGCCGGCCCCAGTCTTCGACCCGGTGCACTTGGCCGCCGCCAGTAGTGACCACGCTTTTGTAGCGGTCCAGCATAGCGGGAACCTGTTCGCTTTGATCCGGATGGATCAGCAATACGATTTCATAGTGACGCACTGATTCTCCTTTTGGTTTCCAGCGCCACGGTGGATCAACACGTGGCTCGGGTCGTGAAGCCACCCCGCGGCGCCAAGGCGCATTTACCGGGTGTGGCAAGGCAGAGCCGCTGATTGTAGGCCGAAAATGAATAGCGCCTTTTGACATTCAAATCGCAGATGTCAACGAACGCTAGTGTAGTGTTGCACGCTATGCGGTACTTATAAAACCGATGCGTTTGGGCCCGTAGCTAGGCGCAAACCACAGCAATAGCCAAAGCTATTGCGAGGATTTGCAACGACGCTACGGGGCCAAAGGCGCGGGTTTTAAGTGCTGAATAGCGTGCAACACTGCACTAGACTGTCCGCGTGATTCCGCAAACCTTTGTCCAAGAACTGTTGACCCGCGCCGACGTTGTCGAGATTGTCGGGCGCCGCGTCCAGTTGAAGAAGTCTGGGGTCAACTACAAGGGTTTATGCCCCTTTCACGGTGAGAAAACGCCGAGCTTCACCGTCAGCGCCACACGCCAGACCTACCACTGTTTCGGTTGTGGCGCCCACGGCAATGCCATCGGCTTTCTGATGGAACATTCGGGCATGAGTTTTCTCGACGCGGTGCGTGACCTGGCGCAGATGTTGGGTATGCAGATTCCGCACGATGAAGCCACTGCCGAGGATCGTCAGCGCGCATCCGAGCTGAAAGAAAAACGGGTAACGCTGAGCGACGTGCTCGCGCGCGCCTGCGAACATTACCGCGACCAGCTCAAGGCCAACCCGCGCGCGATCGACTACTTGAGATCGCGCGGACTTACCGGCGAGGTGGCGGCGCGATTCGGCATGGGTTATTCGCCAGAGAACTGGCGCGGCCTGGCGAGCGTCTTTGCGCGCTACGACGACCCCCTGCTCGAAGAGAGCGGGCTTGTGATCTCAAACGCTGTAGAAGGAGACACCGAGTCCAAACGCTACGACCGATTCCGCGACCGCATCATGTTCCCGATCCGCTCGGCCCAGGGCGATGTGATCGGCTTCGGTGGGCGGGTG
>JAOTTZ010000332.1 GCA_029864165.1 Burkholderiaceae bacterium | reverse complement strand
GAGCTCCACAATGGTGCGGGCGACAGTGGCATCGCGTGCGTTGGTCAACATGTCGCGCACGAAGGACCGGTCTATCTTCAGCCGGTCCAGGGGCAGGCGCCTCAGATACGCCAGCGATGCATAGCCGGTGCCGAAGTCGTCGAGCGAGAAACCCACGCCGCGTTCCTTTAACGCGTTCATTTTGACGATGGTGTCATTGACGTCGTCCAGCATCACACTCTCGGTCAGCTCGAACTTGAGCCGAGTCGGGTCGGCCCCGCTGCGATCGAAAGCATCCAGCACCTGCTGAACGAAGCGCTGGTCGCGCAACTGACGAGCGCTGATATTGACAGAAAGACGCAACCCAGCCATTTCCGGGTCAGCGGCCCACGCGGCCAATTGAGCGCATGCCGTGGCTATCACCCAACGACCCAGTTGGTGAATGAGACCGGTGCCTTCGGCAATCGCGATGAACTCGTCCGGCTGCACGCAGCCCCGGTGCGGGTGCTGCCAGCGCAGCAATGCCTCCGCGCCCAGCAATCGCCGGTCGCTGTCCACTTCGGGCTGGTAGTGCAGCGCGAATTCACCGCGCTGCAAAGCCTGGCGAAGTTCGGTTTCCAAGCTCGAGCGCTGGTGCCGAGCATCCTGAACAACCGCATCGAAGAAACGCAGCGCGTTGCGTCCTCCAGCCTTGGCTTGGTACATCGCTTGGTCGGCTCGCTTGAGCAATTCATCCGCGGTCAGGGTGTGATTACCGAACAGCGTCACGCCTATGCTTGCGCTACAGTGGTGCTCTTGGTCGTCGATCACGTAAGGGCGGCTCAGCGCAGCAAGAACCTTTTCGCCGACAGCCATGGCCTGCGCTGATGCCAACGTAGGGGTCTCACTCAGATCTGCGGCCAACACGATGATGAACTCGTCGCCACTTTGGCGGGCCACGGTGTCGTACTCGCGAACACAGGTAGTCAGGCGCTGCGCAACTTGCTGAATCAATAAATCACCCTGTCGTGGCCGAGGGTGTCGTTGACTTTCTTAAAGTTATCCAGGTCGATGAACATCAGCGCACCTTCGCGCCGCGAGCGAGCGCTGACCGCCATGGCCTGCTGCAAGCGATCGTTCATCAGCCGCCTGTTCGGCAGCCCGGTCAGCGGGTCGTAGAAAGCGAGCCGTTCGATCTCCTCTTCGCGGGCCTTGCGCTGCGAGATGTCCTGCATCATGCAGACATAGCGTGTGACCTGGAGTTCGTCGTCGCAGACCGCCGTGATGGTGAGCCATTCGGGGTACACCTCTCCGTACTTGCGCCGGTTCCACACCTCGCCCTGCCAGGCGCCGGTGCGCAGCAACGTGTCCCACATCACCTTGTAGAACGCATTGTCGTGACGCCCGGAGTGCAACAACGCCGACGTGCGGCCCACAGCTTCGGCAGCGCTGTAGCCGGTAATCTGCGTGAACGCCTTGTTGACACGCTCGATCACGCCGGCGGCGTCGGTGATCATGATGCCTTCCTGGGCCTCGAAGGCTACGGCAGCGATGCGCAGTTCCGCCTCGGCCCGCTTGCGTTCGGTGATATCGGTCAGCGCGACGCGCAGCGTCGGCGGCGCGTCTGGCACTGCCACATAACGGCCGTCCAACTGGGCGTGGAAGCTGCGCCCATGCTGGCCCAGGATAAGCACCTCGATATGGCCCGGTTCGCCGTTTTGCACCAAGGCGAGCGCGTACCGGCGCCAGCGGTCGCGGTCGGCCAGCGCGACATGGTGCGCGAAATGGCTGCCTATAAGGCGAGCGCGTTCTTCGGCCAGCATCGTCGCGCAGGTCAGGTTGGCGTCGGTGATGAGACCGCTAGAGCTGAGCGTGAAGTAGCCGACCGGAGCGAAGTCGTACAGATCGATGTAGCGATCCCGAGCCGATTCCAGCGCCACTTGAGCTTGGCGCAATTCGTCGTTTTGCACCTCGAGTTCGATCTGGTGCACCCGAAGTTCGTGCACCAGCGCCGCTGTGGTGTGTTTGGATGCAGCGGCGGCAGGCGCGCGCGCGGCTCGCGCCTCGGCATCGGCGCGCAGGCGGTCTGATTTTGACGGGCGCTTCTTCATCTTGGCGACGGTGGGTCTGCAACTCGGCGTTGAACGTCATCATTTTCCGTTAACGGACTGCGACTCCTTCTTGGACGCTTCCGGCTCCTCATGGGTCGACTCGCGCTCATCGTTCGAGGCCTGCTGTTGCTCGGCCTTCGCGGTGACGTTATGCGCCCACTGTCCGGGTGCAGGGCGCAGGAACTTGCCAGTCTCGCCACGCACGTGAAGTATGTCGCCCAGCAAGTCAATCACTACCGCAGACCGCTTGAGCGCGGTGCCGGCATCGCTGTCAGCCCGGCCGAAGGTCCGCCTCAGCAAGCCGGTGTCTGTGTACGCAAACATCGCGTGACCCAGTGAGTCAGCGCCACCGTAGGCGCTGACTGTGCGGCTGTCGATCACGACACATCGACACTGCAGCGCGCCATCTGCTGCAGCGCCCCCAATGGCGCCGGCGCGCCGAACAGGTTGCCCTGAAAGGCATGGCAGCCGTAGCTGTGGAGCAGCTCGTGCTGCGCCTGGGTTTCCACACCCTCGGCGATGACCGTCAAGCCCAAGTTGCGACCGAGCTCGACGATGGTGTGGGCGACGGCGGCATCGCGCGCATTGGCCAACACTTCGTGCACGAACGAGCGGTCGATCTTCAACCGGTTCAGAGGCAGGCGCTTCAGGTAGGCCAGCGACGCATAGCCGGTGCCAAAGTCGTCGAGCGAGAAGCCCACGCCGCGCGCTTTGAGCGCGCTCATCTTGGCGATGGAGTCATCGACGTTGTTCAACATCACGCCCTCGGTCAGTTCGAGCTTGAGCCGAGTGGGGTCGGCGGTGCTGCGATCGAGCACATCGAGCACTTGCTGCACGAAGCCCTTATCGCGTAACTGGTGGGCGCTGATGTTGACCGATAGATGCAGATGATCCATGTCCGGGTCGGTAGACCAGGCCACCAACTGGGTGCACGCAGTTTCCATCACCCAGCGGCCCAGTTCGTGGATGACACCGGTCTCCTCGGCGATCCCGATGAATTCGTCCGGTAGCATCAGGCCTTTGCGTGGGCGCTGCCAGCGCAGCAGCGCCTCGGCGCCCAGCAGGCGTCGGTCGTTGTCTACTTCGGGCTGGTAGTAAAGAACGAATTCACCGCGCTCAGAGGCCCGGCGCAGATCTGCTTCCAGTG
>JAOTTZ010000019.1 GCA_029864165.1 Burkholderiaceae bacterium | reverse complement strand
AGGAGTACCGGCAGCTCGTTTTGCTGACGACGGGACAGGATCTCGACGCGCGCTACGCGCTGGACAGGATTCGAGGCGATCGGTTCGAACTCCTGCCGTCGAATGCCTTGTTCGCACTGGAACTCGAACGCATGCTGGGGCAGATGCAAGAGGCCGCGGACATCGCTCTTTCGAATCCCACCGTCTACCCGCAGCTTTACCGATTCCTGACCCAGGGCGCGAGCGAAGACGATATTTCAAGTTGGCAGCAGGAGTCGACCCGGGTGCCAGAGGAGGATTCCGGGAATCGCCAGGCGATGAAGGAACGGGTCGACGCGTTCAGCAGGCTGAGCAAGCTTGTCAAGCGCAGGCTCGATAGCCTGCAGATAACAATGAAGTATCAGTGGGCGCGCCGCAACCAGGCGTGGTCGATTGCACTGGGCGGTGCGCTGCTGTTCGTCAGCTTGGCGTACATCGAGATCAGTGCATCCGCCTGGGCATTGATCAACCCGCTGACATGGCTGCGCATCTTCGTTGCGTCGCTCGTGGGCGGCATCCTTGCGCCCGTGGCCAAGGACTTGGTCGTTGCCCTGAAGAAGGTGCGCCAAGGTGGCTAGGTATTTCGACCCGCCGGTGGATTACCGACCCGGGGTGATCTTCCAGCTTCGTCATCGTCTCGAAGGCGGGGCGTTGAGGCAGACCGTATTGGAGTTGCGCAACGGGGCCGGCGATGGTCGACGCGAGGCGGTCGTACTCGTGCACGGATTCAACAACCACTATGGCGAGGCGGCCGCCGCATTTCAGGGTTTTCGCAATCAGCAATACCGTCGCGACCCGAGCCTGCTGCCGCCGTCGCTGGAAACGATGCTTGCGGACGCGCACTGGCCCGGCGATGCGGCGTGGGGGAAGGCCGATCTCGTCGATTTCCTCGTTTATCCGTTCGCGGTGGGCACGGCCAAGAAAGCTGGTCCCGTGCTTGCAAACTTTCTTGGGCGGTTGCCCAACCTAGAGATCGTCCACTTCATCGGGCATTCGCTGGGGTGCCGGGTGGTCCTGGAGGCTATCCGCGCTTTGGCTGCCCGGCCGCGGGTCGGCAAAGTATGTCTGATGGCCGCGGCGGTACCGGTGTTTCAGGTGGAATGGGGCGGGCGACTCGAGTCGGCCATGGTGCGTGCCCAGCAGGTGCTGGTGCTGTACTCCGGGCGCGACATCGTGCTCACGGGTGCATTTCCTCCCGGCCAGTTCGCGGCGGGGCGTGGAGAGGGCATGTTTCCCTTGGCGCTGGGACACGAACGACCACCGCCGACCGTGGCGGGGATGGTGGACGCAATCGAAATCTCGGGCGCGGATCACGGCGATTATTGGGGCCACAGCAACACCGAACCGTCGTGGCGGGCAACGGCCCGCGCCGGAAGTTTCATGGCGTTTGGCCAGCGGGTTCGCGCCATCGGCCTGCGGAGCGCCGCGCCGAAGGCGACCGGCCCCGCGCCGCGCGAGTACGCTAGCGCTCGCAGCATGGGTTGAGCCCGCCTGCCAACGCGTTTGAGCGTCGCGCGGAATTGCGCATCGCAGCAGTTGGTGGCGGCAGTTGGTGGTGGTTGACATCTGATGTACCTCATATTAGCATCACGCATCATGCGCACCACCGTCGATATCGACGATCCGATCCTGAAACAAGTCAAGCGTCTTCAAAAGCGGCAGAGCAAGTCTTTAGGCCGGGTCGTGTCGGACTTACTGGCCCAGTCTCTCGCCCAGACCGATAAGCCGTCAACGCGGGGGGCGACGTTTCACTGGGCCTCCAAGCCTATGAATGCGCGCGTGAACCTGGCTGACAAGCATGCGCTGCTGGACGCGATGGACAGCGCGTCGCGATGAGCTTTGGCGTTGATGTCAACATCTTGTTGTATGCCTCGGACGCAAGTAGCACGCGGCATGTCAAGGCCAAGGAGTTCCTGCACCATTGCGCGAGCGCGCGTGAGGTTTTTTGCCTTGCATGGCTGACGCTGATGAGCTATGTGCGCATTGCCACGCACCCGGCGATCTTCGGCCGGCCGCTGACGCACGATGAAGCCGCACGTAACGTCGAGGCTTTGATGGCCACGCCCCACTGCCGGGTCATTGGCGAGGAGGACGGTTTCTGGGAGCTCTACCGCGAGATCACGGGTGACGTGCCGACACGCGGCAACCTGGTACCCGATGCGCACCTCGCAGCCGTGTTGAGGCAACATGGCGTCAAGACGCTTTACACGCAGGATAGGGATTTCAGAAAGTTTTTGTTTCTCGACGTTCGTGATCCGCTGGTTGGATGAGTGGCAGATCTCGAAGATGCTCCACGCGGTATTAACGGCCCAACACGCACAGTTGGTTGTCGCGGCGTCGTTTTAGGCACCGCCGGCCGCGCCCGCAGCTTGTAGGAGAATGCGGCGTTTCGCTGGAGGAACCACGCATGACCACGCTGCAAGGTGTACAAATCTCTGTCGCTACAGGCGGTCCGGTACTGACGCCGGCGCAAAAGCGGTTCAACAATCTGATCCGTCAGATCGAGCGAGCGCGCCAGACGCTGACTGCGTGGCGCGACAACGTGCCGCTTTACGTGCAGGCGCACACACAGGTGGTCCGGCCCTTGGTGGATGCCCTCAACGATGCCCGGCGGCAATGGGCGTTGGCGCTCGACGGTCTGCTGGACCAGCCCGGGTGGACCAAGGCCGAGCGTGCCGCCCTGCGCGAACTGGTTTGCGACGGCGTGGCCGAAGTCTTGACAGCCGGCGGAGACGAAGACCCAGCGCTGAAGGCGATTTTCGACAAGCACAACGAAGTCGGCTTCGACACTGAACAACAAAATTCGCGCATGGCCATGAAGGACTTCGTGGAAATGATGACCGGTGTGGACCTGGGTGACGCATCAGAGATCGATTCCGACGAAGATTTGTACAAACGTGCGCAGGAGAAGCTAGCCGCCCAGGCCGCAGCTGCCGACACGGCGGAGAACCCCAATGTCCGAGGCCGTCGCCGCCGTAAGACTGCGGCGCAGCAGCTGCGCGAGACCGAGGCGCAACTTGCTACGCAATCGGTGCGCGAGATCTTTCGCAAGCTGGCAAGCGCATTGCACCCTGACCGCGAGCCAGATCCCGCGCAGCGCGAGGCCAAGACCGCACTGATGCAGAAGGTCAACCAGGCCTACGCGGCGAACGACTTACTCACCTTGCTGGAATTGCAGTTGCAGATCGAGCAGGTGGACGCCGGTCACATCGCCAGCGCCAGTGCACAACGGATCAAGCACTACAACAAAGTGCTGTCGGAGCAGTTGTCCGAGTTGAAGGCCGAGACCGCCCGTGCAGAGGCCCTGTTTCGACTAGATTTCGGTATGCCGCCTGGCTGGGGCCTGAAGCCGACGCAGCTGGGTCGGCTGATCGACCAGGCCGCCAAGCAGCTTCGGGCCGACCTGGCCATGCACCAGCGCGACATGCGCATGCTCGCCGACAAGGCCGTGACCAAGCGTTGGCTAAAGCGTCAGCGGCTGCGCGAGGACGAGTTCGATAACATTTTCTTCTGACGGCGCTGCGGGACGCGGGCCGAAGAAGCAGGTTTTGAATGGTGCCACCGCACTGCGATGGTTGTAATTTGTTCAGTGGCGTTTGAATCCTTGGAACAGGCGTCGCGCGAAGCGTAGTATTGGCCAGCAGCGGGCCCGGTTGCATTTTTTTATGCTGATCTTCTGACCACAGCGTGTGGTGCCTGCAAACACAGTTAAAAAGAACGCCATGGAAATGATCTTACAGGCCCCTTGGGAGCGTCCACTGTGAAACCGGTCTGTTCCGGCCTGCGCGCTTTGGGGTTCAGCCTCGTCGTCACGGGTTTTCTGGCCTTGCCGACGACGGTCCGGTCGGAGGTGCCGAATGTCTCGGCGCCGCCCGCGGCTGAAGTTGCTCGTTCGCTTGCTGGGGCGAAAGCACAAGAAACAGTGTTGTCGGTCAGCACCTCGCAAGGAGCTAAGTCACTCACCTTGGCCGAGTTGGAGGCCCTGGGTATGCAACGCATTACCACCAGGACCTTTTGGCCGGAAGACCAAGGTACCTACGAGGGCCCGCGCTTGGCCGACGTGCTCAAGAGTGTCGGCATTGCCGAAGTGGCCCAGGTACGCGTTTTTGGGCTCGACGGATATTCTCAGGTGTTGCCCCGCGAGGACTGGACACGCTGGCCGCTGATATTGGCGACGCGCAAGAATGGCAAGCCTCTGGACTTGCGAGACAAAGGCCCGCTGCGGGTGATCTATCCGCGCGACTCGGACAAGACGCTGCAGGATGACCTGTATCGTCTGCGTTGGGTCTGGATGGTGAGGCAAATCGAGCCCGTATCGCGCTGAGATCTCAGCACCTATCCCTTCACGGCCCGTGGTCCATTCTCATAGCCGCGTCTTTACCTTCTTGGCGCTGCTGGTGTTGGCGGTTGCCGGCGCGAGTGTTGTCGTCATATCGGGCAGCATCCATCACATCAAGGAGGAATTGCCACTGTCGAGCTTGCACAAAGAGCGTGATATTGCCGCCCTGATGACCGACATTGGCCGCCTGGAAAATGCACTGATGCGTGTGCGGCTGGCACCCAATGCCGAAAATTTGGAGTACGCGCGTTTTGCGCTCGATCTGGTCGTTCTGCGCGTGTACGACAACCGCTTGCTTTATGAGGAAAGCGATCCGGAGTTACGACGATTCCATCATGCTATAGGCCCCGTACTCAGCCGGGTTGAAACGCTGGTGGCCGTCGATGGCGCGGCGGATACACCGGTTGCTGAAGCCCGCTTTCGCGCGCAAATCGCCGCGCAGCAAGAGATGTGGTCCGAACTTAGAAAGCGTGCACAAGTTATCCGCGATACGGTGTTTCAGACGTCCATCGAGCTGGCCACGGTGCAACGTAAGCACTTGGCAACACTGCGTTCGTGGCTGTTCGTGGGCGTTGGTTTGTTCACTCTCGGCGTGTTGAGCCTGATCGTTTCGCTGGCGCGCCAACGTAAAACGTTGCAACAACTCCAGGATCGCGACGCAGAGATTGGCGACCTGGCCTTTCGCGATGCCCTGACCGGGTTGGCCAATCGCCGCATGTTCGTTGACCGCATCAACCAAGCGCTCGTTCTCAGCGCGCGTAAGCAGCAGTACGGCGCGATTATTTTTCTGGATCTGGATCGCTTCAAACTGCTCAACGATACCCATGGGCATGACGTTGGCGACCAACTGCTGGTTCAGGTGGCTCGCCGCCTGACCAAGCACATCCGCGAGGTCGACACCGTCGCGCGTTTTGGCGGCGATGAGTTTGTCGTCATGCTGGAAGGCTTGGGTACCGACGCCGCGGCCGCCGCTGTGCTGGCGGAAACCGTTGCTGAGAAAGTTCGCGACAAACTCAACGTGCCCTACTATCTCGACAACGTGAACACGGCTTATCACAACAGCCCCAGCCAGGGCGTCACGCTGTTTTTGGGGCAGAGAGAATCGGTGGACGTTCTGCTCAAGCAAGCCGACTTGGCCCTTTACCAAGCCAAGGATGCTGGCCGCAACGCCATCTGTTTTTTCAGCCAGACGATGCAGGCTGCGGTCGAGTCGCGCACTGACATGCAACAAGCGTTGCGCAATGCCCTGTGCACCAACGAATTGCTGCTGCACTACCACCCGCAGGTCAAAGCCAACGGGGAAATTGTTGGCGGGGAAGCGCTGTTGCGTTGGCAGCCCGTCGGTCAGTCGCTGGTCATGCCGGGCGAGTTTATTGCGGTTGCCGAAGACAGCGGGCTCATTGTTCCCATGGGAGAGTGGGCGCTGCGAACTGTGTGTGAACAACTCAAACGCTGGCAAAACCTCGACTATGCCCGGGGGGTGACGCTCTCGGTCAACGTCAGCGCCAAGCAGTTTTACCAGAGTGATTTTCACACCAAGGTCGTGGAAGTTCTGGCCGCGACCGGAGCACCGCCACAGCGGCTCAAGCTCGAGCTTGTCGGGAGTGTTCTGCTCGACAACGTTGCCGACGCCGCGTACAAGATGCGGGCGCTGCGCGAACTGGGGGTTGGGTTTTGCCTGGACGACTTTGGTACCGGCTATTCGTCATTGCCTGACCTCAAGCGGTTGCCGGTAGAGCAACTGAAGATCGATCGCTCGTTTGTTGCCGGTATTGGCCGTGACGAGAGCGACGAGAAGGTCTGCGCTGCGATCGTGCACCTGGCCCATAACTTGGACATCAAGGTTGTCGCACAAGGGGTGGAGACTGAAGCGCAACGGCATTTCCTGGCCGATTTACATCACTGCGATTTGATGCAGGGTTACCTGTTTTGCAGGGCCAAGCCCATCGAAAAATTCGAAGCCCTGCTGCGAGACTCGCATGCCGCGCTCATCGCATCACGCGCTTGACGAATGGGGCTGCGGCGATTGCGCCTTCAGTGTCGATCTGCCGCCTCTGCCCGGTTATTTGACGCTTCGGTATGCCAGCCCTCAGTCGAGCCGCAAGACAAGTACTCGAACATCCAATAGTTTTTGTTCAGAGAACGCTCAGGAGTTTTTGGGCGAACCAGGGTATGCTGCTAGCAGGGGCTATCGCGTACTACACGCTGTTGTCGTTGGTGCCGCTGCTTGCCCTTTCGGTGAGCGCTCTTTCGCATTGGGTAGAGCAGAAGCAACTGCTGAGTACGTTGGGGCGCTATGTGGAGTGGTTGGTTCCCAGCCAATCGCAAGCACTGCTGGGGGAGGTCTCCAACCTTCTCGCCAACCAAATTGCCATCGACGTGTTCCTGTTGGTGACGATGCTATTTTTCAGTTCACTGGCATTCTCAGTACTGCAAAGGGCGATGGCTGTTATCTTTGCGCACCGCAAGGCCGATGAGAAACGCCATTCGCTGGTCTCGGCGATGCTTCCGTACGGGTTTGTCGTCTGCCTCGGTATGGCGTTGTTGGGGGTAACGGTCATTTCGACAACCCTGCAAGCCATGGCCCAGGAGAGCGTGTACTTCATGGGCCGGGACTGGTCGCTTCGCGGCTTGTCGGGTTTGTTGCTCTATTTGCTAGGGCTGGGTGCCGAGGCCCTCCTGCTCACCACGATCTACTTGGTCATGCCCGTGGGGCGGACGCGCTTGCGCTACGCCTTGATCGGCGGCATAGCGGCGGTGGCGACCTGGGAAGTCATACGCCATATCCTGATTTGGTACCTCGCCAAACTATCGAGTGCCAGTGTCGTCTACGGTTCTTTAACCACCGCCGTGGTGGCGCTGTTCAGTCTCGAAATCGCTGCAACCCTGCTGCTGTTGGGGGCGCAAGTGATCTCCGAATACGAGCGGCACGCTGCTCCCAGACTAAACGCCACATAAACGCCACATAAGTCCGATGCGTTGCGCCAGGTTTTTATACTGTTTGTATGAACACGATCGCTGAATTGCGCAAGAGCTACGAACTGGCCGAACTCGACGAAGCACACAGCCAGGCTGATCCACACAAGCAGTTCGAACTTTGGATGCAGCAGGCGCTCGACGCGCAACTGCCGGAGCCCAACGCGATGACGCTGGCGACGGTCAGCGCCGAAGGGCGGCCCTCGACGCGGGTTGTGCTGATCAAGGGCGTGGACGAGCGCGGCATAGTCTGGTACACGAACTTCGAAAGCCGAAAGGGCCGCGAGTTGGCGGCCAACCCGTTCGCGGCCTTGCAGTTTCACTGGGTCGAGCTTGAACGGGTGGTGCGTATAGAGGGCCGCGTCGAGCGCGTGAGCGACGCGGAGTCGGACGTTTACTTCGCCTCGCGCCCGTTGGACTCACGTATTGGGGCATGGGCCTCGCCCCAAAGCGAGGTGATAGCGTCGCGCGTGGTGTTGCTCGGCAATGTTGCGAAAGTGTCGGCGCGGTATTTGTTGAATCCTCCACGTCCGCCGCATTGGGGCGGCTTTCGCCTGGTGCCGGATGGATGGGAATTTTGGCAGGGGCGTAAGTCGCGGCTGCACGACCGCCTGCGCTACCGGCTCGATCAGGCACGGTGGATCAAGGAGCGGTTGGCGCCGTAGCGGTTGCCTTTCGCGCCGCCGGTCGCTCTGCAACAATAGTCGTGACAGTATCGTGAAGGTACCGGCACTGTCCCCACTCACCAGTTCTTGACAAACTACACCAGCACCATGAAGACTGCATTGATCACAGGCGTGACGGGCCAAGACGGCGCTTACTTGGCAGAACTGCTGCTGAGCAAGGGCTACGTGGTACATGGCGTCAAACGCCGATCCTCGCTGTTCAACACCGACCGCGTGGACCATCTGTACCAGGACCCGCATGTCGATAACCAGCGCTTCAAGCTGCACTATGGCGACCTGACCGACAGCACCAACCTGATCCGCATCGTGCAAGAGGTTCAGCCCGACGAGATTTACAACTTGGCAGCGATGAGCCATGTCGCGGTGAGTTTCGAGACGCCCGAGTACACCGCCAATGCCGATGGCATCGGCACGCTGCGTCTGTTGGAGGCCATTCGCATTCTTGGGCTGGAAAAGAGTGCGCGCTTCTACCAGGCCAGCACGTCCGAGCTCTACGGCTTGGTGCAAGAAGTGCCGCAAAAGGAAACGACGCCTTTTTATCCGCGCAGCCCCTATGCCGTGGCCAAGTTGTACGGGTACTGGATAACAGTGAACTACCGCGAAGCCTACGGTATGTATGCCTGCAACGGCATATTGTTCAACCACGAAAGCCCTGTCCGCGGCGAGACCTTCGTCACCCGCAAGATCACGCGTGCCATAGCGCGCATAGCGCTGGGTTTGCAGGCCTGCTTGTATTTGGGCAACCTGAGCGCGCTGCGCGACTGGGGCCACGCCCGCGACTACGTCTATATGCAATGGCTGATGCTGCAACAGGAGCAGGCCGAAGACTTTGTCATCGCCACGGGGGTGCAGTACAGCGTGCGCCAATTCGTCGAACGCGCTGCGCTCGAGCTGGGCGTTACCATCGAATTCAAAGGCGAGGGTGTAGACGAAGTCGGCGTGGTGACCAAGGTCGAAGGCAACAAGGGCAAATGCAAGCCCGGCGACGTTGTCGTCAAGGTGGACCCGCGCTACTTCCGCCCGACCGAGGTGGAGACTTTGCTGGGTGACCCGAGCAAGGCCAAGGCCAAGCTGGGTTGGGAACCGACGACGACGTTCGATGAACTGGTGCGTGAAATGGTGGCAAGCGACTACAGCGCCGCCAAGCGCGACAGCATTGTCAAGTTGGCGGGCTTCCAAGCCTACGACTACCACGAGTGATCGCGATGCACAAAGACGCGCGCATCTTTGTCGCCGGCCATCGTGGCTTGGTAGGTAGCGCCATCGTACGCCGCTTGCAGCAGGCGGGTCATTCCAAGCCGCTCACGCGCACTCACGCCGAACTCGACCTTACCGATGAGCACAGCACCCGCAACTTCTTCGAGACCGAGCGCCCTGACTACGTTTTTCTCGCCGCCGCCAAAGTCGGCGGTATCGTTGCCAACAACACATTACCGGCTGAATTCATTCGCGACAATCTGGCCATACAGACCAACGTCATCCACGCGGCCTACTTGGCGGGCGTAAAGCGGTTGCTGTTCTTGGGCTCGAGCTGCATCTACCCTAAGTTGGCGCCGCAGCCTATGAAAGAAAGCGCGCTGCTCACTGGGCCGCTGGAACCCACCAACCGGCCTTATGCATTGGCCAAGATCGCCGGTATCGAGATGTGCTGGAGCTACAACCGCCAGTACGGCACCCAGTTTTTGGCCGCCATGCCCACCAACCTGTACGGCCCAGGTGACAACTACCATCCCACCAACAGCCACGTCATCCCGGCGCTGCTGCGCAAGTTTCACGAGGCTAAGGCGAACGGTGACGCCACTGTCACCGTGTGGGGAACGGGTACACCGCGCAGGGAGTTCCTTTACAGCGACGACATGGCCGACGCCTGCGTTTTCCTGATGAGCTTGCCCGACGAGCGCTACGGCGCGTTATTGGGTAGCGACGAAAGCGCTACCGGCCGCTTCGAGCCGCCGTTGGTGAATATCGGTGTGGGTGAAGACGTGACCATTGCGGCCTTGGCCGAATTGGTCGGGCGTGTGACAGGCTACCAAGGCGCCATTGTTTACGACACCGGCAAGCCCGACGGTACGCCGCGCAAGCTTATGGACGTGAGCCTGCTCAACGCGGTCGGCTGGAAGGCGCACACGACGCTGCAAGACGGCATGAGTACCGCCTATGCTGAATTTGTGGCCAGCCAAGCGATTTAGCGCTGGTTGCAACGCCGTGAAGGCCGATCCTGTGCCGACGCTTGAGCGCGACGCTCACATTGCGACTCGGAATAGCGCTCCGGCGCCGGCAGTCACGCCCATGGCGAGTGTGCCCCAAAAGGTCATGCGCAAGGTGCCCGCCAGCGCATTGGCGCCTCCGATGCGCGCTGCCACAGCGCCTAGCAATGCGAGAAAGATCAGCGAGCCTGTGCCGACAAGAGCAATCAGGCTGACAGGCGGCGCCATCGCCGCCACCAGCAGGGGCAGGGCAGCGCCGATGGCGAAGCTGGCGGACGAGGCCAGTGCTGCTTGAATCGGGCGTGCGCTGAGTACTTCGGTGATTCCGAGTTCGTCGCGGGCGTGGGCACCGATCGCGTCGTGCGCCATGAGCTGTTCGGCAACCTGCCTTGCAAGCGCTCGGTCCAGGCCGCGGCCGACGTAGATCTCTGTCAACTCCCGGTGCTCAGCCTCACCGTCGGCAGCGATTTCGGCACGTTCGCGATCCAGTTCGGCGTTCTCGATATCGGCCTGTGAGTGCACCGACACGTATTCGCCTGCGGCCATAGACATGGCGCCTGCGACGAGCCCGGCAACCCCCGTCAGTAAGACGACGCTATGAGTCGCGTCTGCCGCGGCTACGCCCACCAACAAACTGGCGGTGGAAACAATGCCGTCGTTGGCGCCCAGAACCGCTGCGCGCAACCAGCCCATGCGGTCGGTGCGATGTCGTTCCCTGTGGCGCATTGACCGCTTCATACAGGCGCCATAGGGTCTAGTAGTCCGTTTCACTAAAACAATTACATGAAACCGTGTCTTTTTCCGTCATGCGTCGTTGCATCCCCTCGCCGCACCACCAGTGCGGTTGCGGGTCTGCGTCTAGCCTGGCGAAAAAATCCATCTGTTTCATTACGCCACTGTTTTGATGAAACGGACTACTAGTGCTAACGAATAATGGCGCGGCCGGCTGCTTCGCCAGCGGGCTGGAATGGGCCGAGTGGGTTGACTTGCCTTTCTTCGCGGTCGATTCGCGCCTCACCGGAGAAGTTGCGGAACAGCACGACGTCGTCACGTACCACCACGAGGCCGACAAAGCGCCATCCGGTAACGAAGTTATTGCGCCTGAAGTTCAAAAAGTCCAGCCAGAAATTGCCTTCACGCTTGCGGGACTGCCGACCAAGATGGAACTCATAAGCTCGGCAAGCATTTTGGGCGGTGATGCAGGCGCGAACACCGGGGTCGAGCGCCGCCAACGGCACGCCGGGGTGGGGCGCGACGCGGGCGACGACCTCGGGGTACGGAATCAACGTCACGTTAGCGCCCGAGTCGGGGTCGAAGCCCAACGCCTTCAGTTCATCGATCGTGGTGCGAAACGGCGTCGCTTGCTCCAACGCTTGCTGTGCTGCTTCGAAGCTGTCGAACCTCAAAGGCAAATCGACACGGCCACGCGGTAGCAGCGATGCACATCCAGCCAGGATTGCGCATATCAGCAGCAATGCTGTTCTTCGAAGACGAAACATGCCACCAGTGTCGCAGATTGCCCCGAATTATGGTCGTCGCGTGATGCTGCTGCCCAACAACGATAGGCGCCTGCAACGCCCGGTTTGGGTTGCACAGCGGCCGCCCCGCCGCTGTTTGGCAGCCGTTTGGGTCAACGCACAATCAAGACAGGCGTGGAGCAACTCGCCAGCACTTTGGTGACGACCGAGCCCAACACAAGGTTGGCGAGCGTTCCGCGGCCGTGCGAACCGATCATCACCAGGTCGAACTTGCTCGTTTCGGCCAGCCGTGCAATTTCGACGGCGGGATCTCCGACTTTGGGCAAGAAGCGCGCAACTAGGCTTTGCTGCTTGAAGAACTTGCGGATGGGTGTGAACACCTTTTCGGCTTCCGACTCATAGTACGACTTGAGCATATCTTTGCCGACCGTGACAGCCGCATGAGGCGGCACGGGCAAGACGCTGTGAATCACCGCGTAGGCGGGCAACTGGCCCAGCCATTCGTCGTGCGCCGCGATGTAGGCGAGCATGCGCTTGGTATGCGGGCTGCCATCCGCGGCAATCAAAATCTTCATGCTGGCATTCCTTTCACGCGACGATTCACCGTGAAATTATCGCCCGCGATAGACGCTCCCGATTGATCGGGCGCAACCTTGAAACTCAGCAGGGTGACGATGCGATCAATTCGAGAACACCACTGTTTCGCCCTGAACGGTTACTGTCCATCGGGCGTGAGTGCCGACTGCCCCCGCCGGTGTGAACTCGACGCAGTTCACTTCGGTCGACAGTACGGCACCGGCATTGTCTTTCGAAATGCTGTTCGAACAAACGTAAGTGATCGAACCGATGGTTTCCACTGACCATGTGCCCTCGATGCTCCCGATGATATCGGTCAGAGTTTTGTTGCAGGTACCGTAAATGATGGAGGTGCCGAGGCTGCCACTTTGCCCAACCGTCGCGGCGGTCGGATATTGCTGCCCGCTGCTTTCTGAGCAGCTACCGTCGGCGGGACGAAAGCTGCCCAACCCTATAAACGTGCCCGTCAGATACGACTGTTGCGTGCCGCTGGAAATGACTGCTGCACCTTTCGCGATGACGACGCTCGAGTCGACCTGCTGAGCCAGCGTATTCGTGAGCTGAAAGGTCGCTTGGCCTTGGGGTGCTATCGTCCACGTGAGCGTGAACAAATCGCCATTGGATGCCGTTCCATTCAAGACAAAAGACTTCGACGGCGCACTCAATAGATTCTCGTATGCCAGCCGTGCGTTGTAAACCGTCCCGGTCGCGCGGTTGACGCTCAGGTTGCCGGTAGCGG
>JAOTTZ010000331.1 GCA_029864165.1 Burkholderiaceae bacterium | reverse complement strand
GGCTGCCGGCAAAAGGCTAGAAGACTTCAAGCTTTGATGGCGGCAAGACAAGGCCTGCAACCGACCCGACCGCGTAGCAGCGACCGAGAGTTTGCCACACCTTTTGAGCCTCTGAATCCGTGCAAACTTGACTACTGCCTTGGGGGCAGTTGACATCGCTCGCCGGTGGGTGTTCGTCACGCATTCCTGGAACGCGCCACTTTTTCCGACTTCGCAAGCGCATAGGTAGCGCTGGACAACGAAGGTCTCGTCGAAGCGTCATGCTCCACCGCGGATACGCCGCACCAGCCCCGAAGTTGAGTAGCCGTCCATGAAAGTAATCGCCCGTGCTTGTCCGCCCCAAGAACGCACAACACGCGCTTCTTCCAAAGTTTCGACGTCGTAGTCGCCACCTTTGACGTACCAATCCGGTCGCACCAGCTTTATCAACTGCACGGGTGTGGCTTCGTCGAAATGTGTCAACAGGCTGACGCTTTCCAGCGCCGCGAGGACACAAGCCCGGTCAAGCTCTTTGTTCAGCGGCCGCCCCGGCCCCTTGCCCAGACCAAGCACCGACGCGTCGCTGTTCAAGCCTAGCACCAGACTGGCGCCGAGGCTGCGCGCCTCAGCCAAATAGCGCACGTGGCCGCAGTGCAAAATGTCGAATACCCCATTGGTGAACACCAGCGGGCGGGGCAACTGGGAAACACGCGTGGCCAGCTCAGCACGCGGGCAGATCTTGTCGCTAAAGACGGGCATGCGTCATTGTCGCCTGTGCGGCTGATTCCACTGCTGCGCCAAAGCGCCCCCCGATTGTGCCCTGCTGCGCCTTGGCGTTTCGGTAACCGTTGGCGATCTTGGTCGTCTGGGCAGGCCCGAGAGAGCCGCTTGTCCGTCACAATGGCGACTTCTAAACCGCGGTCGGCTTTGGAGTGCATCCATGTGTGGCATAGTCGGCGCCGTTAGCAGGCGCAACATCGTTCCCGTCCTGGTCGAAGGCCTGAAACGGCTGGAGTACCGTGGCTACGACTCCTGCGGAGTGGCCGTGCACCAGAACGGTGAGTTGCGGCGGGCGCGCAGCACCTCGCGTGTGGCCGAGCTCGATACGCAGGTGCGCAGCGATGGCGTCGAAGGCGGTACAGGCATAGCGCATACGCGCTGGGCCACGCACGGCGCACCGGCCGTGCACAACGCGCACCCGCACTTCTCGCACGGGCCCGGCAACAAGCCGCAGAGTTGGGGCCGCATTGCGCTGGTGCACAACGGGATCATCGAGAACCATGATGAACTGCGGGCTGAGCTGACCGCGGCCGGGTACAACTTTGACAGTCAGACCGACACTGAAGTCATTGCACACTTGGTGGACCGCCTCTACGACGGCGACTTGCTGGTCGCCGTACAACGGGCCACGGCCCGCTTGCGCGGCGCCTATGCGGTAGCGGTGTTTTGCCGCGACGAGCCGCACCGAGTGGTTGGCGCGCGCGAGGGCTCGCCGCTGGTGTTGGGTTTGGGCGTTGCAGAAGACGATGGCGCGAACTTCGTCGCGTCGGACGCAATGGCGTTGGCGGGCGTCACCGACCAGATTGTCTATCTCGAAGAAGGCGATGTGGTCGACTTGCGCTTGGGCCAGTACCGCGTCAAGGGCCGCGCGCCCAACGGCGCGCACCAGGAGGTGCAGCGCGAGGTGCGCACCGTGCGCGCCCACTCCGGCGCGGCGGAGCTCGGCCCGTACCGCCACTACATGCAAAAGGAGATTTTCGAGCAACCTGGCGCGATTGCGGACACGCTGGAAGGCGTGGTCGGCGTCTCGCCCGATCTGTTTGGCGACAGGGCAGAGAGCGTCTTCAAAGGTATTGATTCGGTGCTGATCCTCGCGTGCGGCACCAGCTTTTACGCCGGATCGACGGCAAAGTACTGGTTGGAAAGCATTGCAAAAATCCCCACCAACGTCGAAGTGGCCAGCGAGTACCGTTATCGCGACAGCGTTCCCAACCCGCGCACGCTGGTAGTCACCATCTCGCAAAGCGGCGAGACGGCGGACACACTGTCGGCCCTCAAGCATGCGCGCGCCCTCGGCATGGCGCACAGCCTGACCATCTGCAACGTGGCCACGAGCGCAATGGTGCGCGAGTGCGAGCTAGCCTACATCACGCGCGCCGGGGTGGAGATCGGTGTCGCTTCGACCAAAGCGTTCACAACCCAGTTGGTGGGCTTGTTCTTGTTGACCCTGACGTTGGCCCGGGTAAAGGGGCGCCTGAGCGATGAACACGAAGCCGCGCACATGAAGGCGCTGCGTCACTTGCCCGCGGCGCTACAGGCGGTGCTGGCGCTAGAGCCGCAAGTCGTTGCCTGGTCGGAGATGTTTGTGCGCAAAGAAAACGCGCTCTTCCTCGGCCGTGGTCTGCACTATCCGATAGCCTTGGAAGGCGCGCTCAAGTTGAAAGAAATCAGCTACATCCACGCCGAGGCCTATCCCGCCGGCGAATTGAAACACGGGCCGCTAGCCCTCGTCACTGCCGATATACCCGTGGTCACCATCGCACCCAACGACGCGTTGCTGGAAAAGCTCAAGAGCAACATGCAGGAGGTTCGCGCCCGCAGCGGCGAACTCTTCGTCATTGCCGACAGCGACTCGCACATAGAGTCCGGCGAGGGTCTGCAAGTGATACGCATGCCAGAACATTACGGCCATCTCTCGCCCATCTTGCACGTCGTGCCGTTGCAATTACTGGCCTACCACACGGCGTGCGCGCGCGGGACCGACGTCGACAAGCCACGCAACCTTGCCAAGAGCGTCACCGTCGAATAGCGACACGCTGAGCTTGGCTGGTGTCGAATTGCATAAGTCCGGCTACCTAGAGCTTGTCCGTAAGTAGCACACTGCCGCTCCGAGCCGTAGGTTGCACGGCATCGGAGCGAATATATGACGACACGCAAACGAGTCGAGTCTTGGGCGGTGACTGATCCTAGAAACCGCAGTCGTAAGCGGAAAAACTCGCCAAGTGGCTGTCGCCATGGGGTTTTCTGGAGCGGTTGGACTCACCCATTTGGAACTGCTCCGCAGTTCACAGAATCGGCCTGCAACCCGCACCAATCCTTGCCTACAGACGTTTAGTAACCCCTTGGACTGCGGTTTCTAGGATGAAGGATCCTCTCTTTCGCCAGTCGCTTGCGAATCGCCACCAGTTCCAGGCGGCGCCTTTCGTCGGTTCCCGGAAGGCGCATCTCCAGCGACTTGAAGGTCTCGAGCAC
>JAOTTZ010000330.1 GCA_029864165.1 Burkholderiaceae bacterium | reverse complement strand
GCCTCACGCGGGGAATCTCCGTCGCCGGCGATGGACGTTTTCGCCGCGGGCTTGATGTTGGCCGAGATGTTGTTCGGTCGGCCCTTGATCGCTGAAAAGGATCCCTACCGCGCCATCTACCGCGTGGCACACGAAGATCTGAGTCTGCCCGCATCGACCGGCGCCGATATCGACGATGGATTGCGCACTGTGGTGTTGCAAGCGATCGCCCGCGATGCAACGAAGCGCACCCCCAGCGCGGCGGCCTTGCGCGACGCCTTACAGAATTGGTTAACCCCAGTAGTGACGCCCGAAGTGGGTGTGCCCGCAGGCCAAAGCGGCACGCTGGAATTCTTGCTGCGCCGCATGCGTCACAAGACCGATTTCCCGGCGTTATCTGACGCGGTGGTGCGTATACAGCGGGTTGCCAATTCCGATACCGAAAGCCTCGGCAGTTTGTCGTCGGAAATTTTGAAAGATGTGGCACTCACCAACAAGTTGCTGCGGTTGGTCAACAGCGCCGGCTTTTCGCATACTGGGGGTGGAACCATCAGCACGGTTTCGCGCGCAGTGGCGCTGGTGGGTTTTGCCGGCATACGCAACATGGCGCTGAGTTTGGTCGTGCTGGAGCATATGCAAGACAAGGTACACGTACAAGTCTTGAAAGAAGAGTTCCTGCGTTCGCTGATGGCGGGCGTGCTGGCGGACCAGATATGTCAAGGTGCGCGTGAAAGCGAAGAGGCCTTTATCGGCGCGATGTTCCAAAACCTGGGGCGACTACTGACTGAGTTTTACTTTCCCGAAGAAGCGCGCCGAGTTCGTCAGGCTATGAGCGGCTCTGCCACCGAAGAAGCCGCATCGATCGCAGCGCTCGGCCTGAGCTACGAAGAGCTGGGCTTGGGCGTCGCCAAAACCTGGGGTCTGCCTGACAGCCTGCAACGCTGCATGCGACAACCGAGCGGCGAACCGCCGACAAAGGTGCCCGACAACGCGGCCGAGCGTGTGCGCTGGACCACCGTGGCAGCCAACGAGATTACCAACGCGATGTTGAAGTCCGACCCTGCGGAAGCCGACGCGCGTATCGCCGAAGTATCTGCACGCTATACCCGCGTCTTGGGAGTCCGCGCGAAAGACTTGCAGGCCAGTGCTACGAAGGCCCGAAAAAACCTGCACCAGATGGCGCAGGCCATGGGCTTGCAAGTTCAAGCCGGCTCCACTGCACAGCGCTTGCTCGGTGCCGCGGTGCCGGCACCAATCGACCCCGCGTCCGACACTGACCTATCGGAGCACGCGCTGCACGCGACATTGCCAGCGGATGAATTGGCGCGCGACACTGCAGCGGCCACGGCCGAGCAACCCGATGCCGCCACCCAGGCGGCGCAAAAGCGAGAGCAAGCCGTCAACATGATGGCCGCCGGCATACAGGACATTACTAACACCATGGTCGAGGAGTTCCAACTCAACGCAGTGTTGCGCATGATTTTGGAAACCATGTTGCGCGCATTGAACTTCCGCCGTGTCTTGTTCTGCCTGCGCGATGCCAAGACCGACACGCTGACCTGCCGCTTTGGTCTGGGCGAAGGCGTTGAGTTGGCGTTGCCACATTTCAAGATTCCACTCAAGGGCGGCACCGACCTCTTCTCCGCTGTGTGCAACAAGGGTGTCGACACGCTGATCACCGACGCCACGGTGAGTCATATCGCGTCACGGTTACCGACATGGTTCCGTCAAAACGCCCACGCGCCGGCTTTCCTGTTGCTGCCTTTGGCGATCAAGGGTACGACCTTTGCGCTGATCTACGCCGACAAGGCTGCGAGCGGAGAAATTGAACTGGGTGAAAAAGAACTCGCGCTGCTGCGGACGCTGAGGAATCAGGCCGTGATGGCGTTCAAGCAAGCGGGGTAACAGTACCCGACCGGCGCAGGTTCGCAGGGGCAATGGCCAAGTCTGCCTTCACCTGACGCCGCCGCCACATCACGAGAGTGACCACGGGGTTGAGGTGCGCTCCGCTCACCGGCTCCAGCAGTTCGATCAGCAACCACAGGACCAAGCAATTGGCCAGCGTGTTGCCCAACAGCGCAACAGCGGCATTGCCGCCCGCCATGCGCTCCGCCATGATTCCTGAACCGATCACGGTCGCGACCAATACGAGAGTGCCGATGAACTCGGCCAGCAGGTGCTGTGGTGTGGTCGAGTAGCGCGGAGATTCCTTTTTCACTGCTTGGCCAAGCGTCGCGCCGCATCTTGCAACGCCACACGCTCGAGCGCTGGGGGAGGCAGATCGATCAGCAGTTCTAGGCGTTTGCGCATCTGCAGCAGGGTCTGCCGGAAAGCGGTCAGCCGGTCTTTGTCACTACCTCCAACCTCCGACGGGTCAGGGAAACCCCAGTGCGCGGTGGCAGGCAACCCTGGCCAATAAGGGCACACCTCGCCAGCAGCGTTGTCGCAGACCGTGATCACCAAATGCATGCGCGGTGCATCGGGCCTACCGAATTCTTCCCAGCTCTTGCTGTACAGCCCCGTGGTGTCGATGCCTGCCTCAGCCAGCACCTGCAGGCTCAACGGATTGACGCTGGAACGAGGATGGCTGCCAGCGGAGAAACCACGAAATCGGCCCTTGCCGACGTGATTCAGAACGGCCTCGGCGAGCACACTGCGTGCCGAGTTGTGCGTGCACAAAAAAAGTACGTTGATGGCGGGTTCGGTCATGGCGATGTCCGTATGACATGGGCGTGACAAGGCTTTTTATGCGGTCTTTGGACTTGCCAGATCACCGCAGTGCCAGAACCCGAAACCTACGCGCTGATGCTGGCCGGGCTGTGTGAGTTTCGATTCGTGGCGCGCCGCCGTAAGGTCGAGCAACTCCTTTCAGTACTTGCTTGGTGCTTGCAGGGGCCACAAGCACGTGGCCCCTTTCCATTTCAGCTTGTATCGAGGTCGTCTGCATGAATGTGATATGTGATTGCACGTTCTTGCTGCTTAGGCGCTCATTGACCGACGAAAAGCGCCGGCGACCGCGTCAGGCTTTCATCAGCGAACGCAACACGCAGACGATCCAGGGACGCGACCGCTGTGGACCGCACCAACAAGGCGCACAAAAATTCCACTGGATTCGGCGGGCCGTTGCCCTAGATTCGGCAGTTGACCGCTGTCTTTCGCAGGCAACATCTCATGGACGCTGCGTTTGGAAGCCACGGTCACCCTTACCATTCGGGTGAGACCGCTACGTGCTCGATTGCGCTGTGCTGTGATGC
>JAOTTZ010000329.1 GCA_029864165.1 Burkholderiaceae bacterium | reverse complement strand
GCGCGAAATGGGGGGAACTTCGGGCTAATAGAACTGTGCCATGATCTTGCGCGCAGACGTACCCCCCCTCCTTTAGATCGCGTGGGGCATCAAAAATACCAGGCAGTTGTCTGATATTCTGAAAGTCAAGCGCCTGGAAAGCAGCGGCTGGCTGCGGCTGAGAAACGCCTTACTGAGCAGGTCGCAGCGCACGCAGCGGCGAGACCGGGCTGGCAACACCGCTGATCTCGGCCTGGCACCTCACGCCACCGGGTAGCTTGAGCTTGGGGTTGGCCAACTCGACGCGCGCCACGAAGGTGGCGCTGGCGGCATCGATCACGCGGTCGACCATCTTCACCTTTGCCGTGTACTTTGCGGACATGCCCACTGGCGAGACCGTGGCTTTCATGCCCGGCTTGACGCTGTCGATCAGCGCGGCTGGCATGACGATGTCGACGCGCAGCGGGTTGATCTGCGCGATCTTTAGCACAGGCTTACGGCCGCTTCCCGACTCTGCGAGGTCACCTGGGTTGAGCATGCGGTCGACGACAACGCCGTCGAAGGGGCTGGCCAGCGTTCGCAGCGCGAGTTGCTCCTGCGCGCGCCGGTGCTCGATCCTCGCCAGCTCGCGACTCTCGATGGCACTTTGCAATTCGCTTTCTGCCAGACGGCGCTCGGCCTCGGCCTCGTCGAGCGCCTGCGCCGAAGCGAAGTTCTCTTGCCGAAGATCGGTCAGCCGCTCGAACTTCTTGGTCGCATAGTCAATGCGGTTGCGAGCCGTCGTGATCTGCCCCTCCATCTGCGCGCGGTAACGTGCAGACTCTACCGCGACCTTTTCTGCCGCTGATTGCAGCTCGACCAGTACCTGGCCCTTGCGCAGCACATCGCCGCGCTGCACGTGCACGGCGGCAATCACGCCATCGACTGAGGCGCGCAGCTCGATCACCTGCGAGGGTTCGATCAGGCATTCGAACCCAGCCGCAGCCGCGACCAGCGGCACCAACGTCACGAGTGCAGCAACGACAGACTTCACAGCTATTCCCCTCTCCCAGCAAAAGCCAGCACCTGCGCAAAGCGGCGGTCCTGTTTCAGGTTGGCCTCACGCGCCTGGCGGTTGCGTGCCTCGGCCGCCGCTTGCGCCACGCGACGCAACAGCGCGAGCGCGAGCGGGCCCACTGCATGACCGCTCACCGATCGACCAGCAAGCCAGCGCACCAAACGCGGCGCCTGCGTGACGAACAGCTCATCGTCGAGCGCAACGATCGCCTCGCCGCTGCCTGGATCACCCTGTCGCGCACTGCGGCCAAAGAGTTGCCTGTCGATGCGGCGTGAATCATGGTACTCGGTGAGCATGACGTGCAAGCCGCCACACTCGGCCACCCCCGCGCCAAGCACAATGTCGGTGCCGCGGCCGGCCATGTTGGTCGCAACGGTCACCTGCCCAGCCTCGCCTGCGCGCGCGATGATCGCCGCCTCGTCGCTATCTTGCTTGGCGTTGAGCACCACATGCTCGATGCCGCGTTCGGCGAGCATTGCCGAAAGATCTTCTGATGCTTTGACGGTGCGCGTTCCCACCAACACCGGGCGCTTGTCGCGCACGGCAACGCGTTCGACCGCGTCCACTACAGCCTGCCACTTCGCGGGCGCAGCGGCGAAACATTGCGCCTGACCGCCACCGCGACGAGACGGCCTGTTCAACGGAACACGCACGACTGACAGTCCATAGGTGCGACCGATCTCCGCGGCAACTTCGGTCGCCGTTCCGGTCATGCCGGCCAGACGCAGGTAGCGCCGGAATAGCCGCTGGTAGGTAATGCGTGCGAGTGTCTCGCGGGTACCGGTCAATTCCAGGCCCTCCTTGGCTTCGATCATCTGATGCAGCCCGCGCTCCCATGCGCGATCGGGCATCGCGCGCCCGGTTGCTTCGTCGACGATCTGCACCTTGCCTTCAACGACAACATAGTGTTGATCCCGCGCGTACAGGTGCAGCGCCGCGAGCGCTTGCTCGACCGACTCAGCAGCCTCGCGCTGGGAGGCAAACGGCGAGTCGTCGCCAGAAAAGTCTGCAAGCTCATCGATCGCGTCGCGTCCCGCATCGGTCAGGCGAATGCGGCGGTGCGCCGCTTCAACGCCGAAGTGCGTCCCAGCGCCCAGCTGCGCCGCGATTTGCAGCGCCGCCTCGCTCGGCGCGCGCTGTGCGCTGCTATCGCCGAACGCCGAAAGGATAAGCGGCGTGCGCGCCTCGTCAATGAACACGCTGTCGGCTTCGTCGACGATGCCGAACACGAGCCCGCGCAGCACGATGGATCCGGCACGAGAACGCCCTTCACGCAGGGCCTCGACGGCAAGGTGCAGCGGGCTCGCTCGATCGCCCAGCGCTGCTCTGTCGCGCAGATAGTCAAACGCGAGTTCTTTGTTGCTCGCGTAGGTTACATCGCCTGCGTAGGCAGCACGGCGCTGCGCGTTCGTGAGGCCGTGCACGACTGCGTTCACACTCAGGCCAAAGAACCTGTATAGCGGCGCCATCGTCTCCGCATCTCGGTCGGCAAGGTAGTCGTTGACAGTGATCACGTGCACCGGCAGCCCAGCCAGCGCCGCTGTGATGGCCGGCAGCGTGGCCGCGAAGGTCTTGCCTTCGCCGGTTGCCATCTCGAGCAACGAGCCCTCAAGCAGCCACCAGCCAGCCATCAGTTGTGTGTCGTAGTGGCGCTTGTTCAGCACGCGGCTCGCAGCCTCGCGCACGATTGCAAACACACGCGCGACCGGCGCGAGCGCAAAGCCGTCGCGTCGTAGCACGGGGCGCAGCGCGCGTGCTTGCGCGCGCAACTGGGCATCGTCCAGCGAAGCGATTTCAGCTGTGAACGCATTGACACCTGCAACCAATGTACGCGCTCGGCGCTGCCGTGTGCCGGTCGCGCGCACGAGTGGTATCACCGCGCCGTACCACAGACCAACCGCCAGCCGATCGTGCCACGGCGGCTCGCGCTCGTCGCGCTCGACATACGGCCGCCCCGGCGCGATGTCGCCCGGCCTCAGCTCCAGGACCGCTGCGCTAGACATCAAAGTGGCTCAGGAACAGCCGCCGCAGCGGACGGAACAACTGCAGCGCCAGTGGCGCAGGCTCCAATTCGAAGCGCACATACACACGCTGGCCGTACGCGGCGACTCGGCCAATCGCTTCGAGCGGCTCGACATCGATCTCGAAGATACGCGCCAGCGTCTTTTGCCCCTGCGGGTCGCGCGGATCAGCCGCGAGC
>JAOTTZ010000328.1 GCA_029864165.1 Burkholderiaceae bacterium | reverse complement strand
AAGCGCCGGGCCCCGTCGTCTTGTCCATCCTCGAACAGTAGCGGGATCAAGTCGTGCACCGTCATCACCATCGGCATCAGGGTGCACCGAGGCGCACCGCTGCTAGTGCAATGCATCACCGTGCAGCCAGCCAGTCTGGCGCGCAGCGGGAACAGCAGATCTTCCCATACGTTCCACCGGTTGCCGACAGAAGGGAGCACAATGCCCCGCGAGCCCCGCGGGAGTCGGCCGTTGAATCCAGCCGCAGCAGAGTCGCCGAAGAAAACCACGTCGATGTCCGGCCGCAGCGAAAGGATTTCCTGGTAAAGCCGCAGGAGACTTTTGCCCTCGCCGCGCGGTTCCCGGCATAGCAGACTACGGGCATCTACACCCACGCGAATTAGCTTGTAGCCGGTGCCCACGGTTGTTACTCTTACTTGTCACCGGCGCTGGCGGCCGAGGTGGGCGGCTCGCCGGGCCTCGCCTCACTGACATCAGCCGGTAACTGTAACTGTGGATTCCAGTGGCCACCTTCCTGCAGGCGCTTCTGCAATGAGTCCCCTGGGAAGCCAAGGCTGGTCGCGCGCATTGCATTCAACTGCGCGCGGTCGTACTGCTGCAAGCGAAAACGCGCTTCGCCCATCAGATACTGCATTGTTCGACTGTACTGTAGACCTTGGTCAGCAATGTCGAGATTGTGTTGCGCCTCTTCAGCACGTTCGCGATACGACAGGTAAATGCCGTACATCGCGCGTACTATCGGATCATCGGGCGTAATCATGAAAGCCCGGATATACCAGCATTCGAGCGGATACGACGTACGCTGAGGCTGTTCACTGTTTAGCTTGCGGCCTAACTCCTCCATCGCCTTTAGTGCCACTGGGTGGTTGGGAAACGCCTTCAGCGTGTATTGGAAGCCACCAGCAACCCCCCCGGTACCGGCCCGATTGCGTCCCTCAACCCGGCCAAGCATAAAGGTCTGTATCTCCATGTCGAGGTGAAATTCCTGCACGACCTTCCGGTCGCGCGGATCTGCAGTGCGGTAGTCTAGGGGGCCAAAGTGGCCAGTGAAGTCCCCACACTGAAAAAGCTGAATCCGAGGCGTGATATCGGCAGGCAGTGGTTTGGGATAAACGACCGGTGAGCGCTGCGCCAAGGCAGTAGCCGCCGACGCAGCGATGACGACGACCAGGGCATAGGTATATCGCTTTTGGGGGTTGCGATGTAGGCAGGGCATGCTCGATCTCCAGGAGTGTGGTTTCACGGTTGCCTGGCCGGTGCCGGCGTTTGTTCTGCGCGCCGCCGTTGCCAGGTCAGCAGCCGCAGGCGAAACTTCAACTCGGTGCGGTCCCAGGGCGTAAAGCGGGGCAGGCACCAGAGGTGGGAGCCCGCATGGCAAACACTCGGCTCGGTGCTGAAAGCAGCGTCAAAGCCACAGGCCTTTGCCATGTCGCAGTGGCGCTGGTCGAAGTCTAGCCCCCATCGTCCGTTGGGGAACGCGAACAACCGCACGCTGCGCTCGGCAATGGCCTCCAGACGGTTACGCCCGCGCGTGATTTCGGCACGGGCCATGTCGTCGGACACGCGAGCGAGAATGGGATGATGGTCCGTGTGAGCGCCAATCTCGAAGCCTTGCGCCGCCATCGCGCGTACCTGCTCGGAAGTTAGCATCAGATCGTTGGGCAGTTCCACGCGGCAGTGAATTGGCAACCGCTGCACTGCGTCGGCTCGCTGTTTGAACGGCAGGTATTTCAGCGCACGCAGCACGATGCCCGCGGCGCGGCCACGCTCGGGCCAAGTGCGAAGCGACAGCGATGCGATGTCAAGGTTGGACAGGAGTATTTCCTCCATAGGGCAGCGGCGCATACATTCAATCACCACATCGTTGAACATTATGCCGCCGTCCAGGAAGCCGCTGGCGATGAAGAAGGTGGCGGGCAGCCCGCGCCGCTGCAGCAGCGGCGCGGCGACGTCCAGATTGTCGCGGTATCCATCGTCGAAGGTGATGGCGGCCGCCGCTGGTGGTAAGCTGTGGTTGGCCAAGCGGCGCACGCCCTCGGCAAGCGGCAGCACGTTGAATTGCGATTGCACCCAGCCCAGCAGGGTGTCGAACGATTTGGCGGTTGGCTCGCCGGGCATCATGGGATCGACGCGGGCGAACACGCGGTGGAAGAAAAGCACGGTCAGGGTGCCACGCGCGCCGCCGGGGCTGGCCAAGGTGGTGAGCAGCTTCCACATGGTCGCGTCAGGGCTGGCGTTGCTGTCGCAGCCTGCGGCGCAGTCGGTCGGTGACGTCACCGATCACCGGCAAACCCTCGTAGCACGTGGCCATCAGTAGCACGTGCAGGCCGCACGCGGCGCTCACGCTGGCAGCGAGCATCGGCCAGTTGCGGCCGGGTATCAGTAGGTGCAAGCCCCAGAACACCGCAGTCACGCCAACGCACAACGCCAAGTTACGGCTGATCGCGCGAGGCAGCAGCAGCCTCAGATCTGGCCCCATCACATGCACCGCCAGCAGTGGGTACAACGCCAGGTTCGAGAATAGGCGCGGTAGGGTGCTGCCCAACGCCATGCCCAGCAAGCCCAGGCCGAACATCCCCGGCAGCGCGGCGGTCAGTACCACGCAGGCCACGGCTTCGCCCACGCCGATCTTCACGGTGACGGCGATGCGGTCCAGGCTTTGCAGTGTCGACGGGGCGGTACTGGCAATGCTTTGCAGCAGGTAACCGAAGGCCAGGACGCCCACGACCAGCGCACCGGGCGTGAACTGAGGGCCTACCCACAGCGTGATGAAGTCGGCTCCAAACACGATCAGCGCGATGAACACGAGCGAGCCGATGGCGAAACTGATGTCCATGAAGCGAAGGTACAGCCCACGCAGGCCGGCGAGGTCTTTGAGGGCGCCGGCCCTCATCACCGAGGGGAAGATGGCGGTGTTGGCCAGGTCCTGCAGCCGGCGGGCATTCTGGGTGAGCGTGAGCGCTACCGAATAGATAGCGACCGCCTCGGGCCCCAGGATCCACATGCCGATGATCGGAGCGGAGTCGTTGGCGAGCGTGCTCGCCGTACGACTGACGAACGAAGCCACGCCGAAGCGCCACATCTCCATGAGCCGCTCGGTGCTGAAACCAACGAAGCGCGGCGTTTCCCGTAGGAAAACCCGCTTTACCATCCACAGTGTGAGGCCTAAGCCGACGAGAGCGGCGGCGAGGTTCACCAGCACCAGCCCCACGATGCCGTGGCCAGTGCCGAGCACCA
>JAOTTZ010000327.1 GCA_029864165.1 Burkholderiaceae bacterium | reverse complement strand
GGAATGGCGTTTAGATCGACGGCTGCGGCATCGAACGCGTGGTTGGCGATGCGCCGGCCATTCAACAGCACGAGGGTCTTGTTTGCGAAGGTCGCGGTCGGCCCGCTCAAGCCGCGAAGGTCGGCCTCGGCTTTACCGCCAGTCATCGAGCTGACCACGCTAGACGCGCCCAAGCTCGACTGGATCGCTGCAACTCGAGCCAATGCTTGCTCGACATTGGTCACGCCTTGGCGTACCAAGTCCTCGACCTTGATCACGGTGACTGGAAGCGCCGTCTCTGCATCGACGCGTCGTAGCGATGAGCCGGTGATTTCTACACGCTCAAGCTGCACCTGGCACAACGCGAGCGGCGATGCCAGCACCAAAGCACTGAAGGCGAGTACCGAACCGGCGCAGAAGTTTTTATTGATCATCATCAAGCCTCTCAAAAACACTCGACCGTACAAGTTACATCAATCGCGGTACCGCCGCGAGCAGCGTGCGGGTGTACGCCGATTGTGGCTGGCCCAGCACGCGGTCCGTGGGCCCGGATTCTTCGACGCGGCCGCGTCGCATCACGACGACCTCATCGGCAATGTATTCCACAACGCCGATGTTGTGCGTGATGAAAAGATACGACAGCCCCAGATCACGCTGCAATTGACGCAGCAAGTTGAGAATTTGCGCCTGTACCGAGACGTCGAGTGCTGAGGTCGGCTCGTCGCAAACAATCAACTTGGGCCGTACCGCCAGCGCGCGCGCAATGGCAATGCGCTGGCGCTGTCCGCCTGAGAACTCGTGCGGGTAGCGATGCAAGGCGTCGCGTTCCAGGCCGACCTGATCGACAAGTTTGTCGAGCGTTGCCTGGCGCGCTGTTGCGTCCATCTCGTGGCACAGGGCGAGCAGGCCCTCTTCGAGGACGTCGAACACGCGCATGCGCGGGTCTAGCGAGGCAAAAGGGTCTTGAAAAATGATTTGAATCGCACGCCTGGCCTGATGCAAGGCCGCGCCGTGCAGATCGAAAAGGTCGTGTCCTTCGAGGTGTGCGCTGCCTGTTATCACCGCTTGACCGCGGAGCAACTGCACGATGGCTTTGCCGGTGGTCGTCTTGCCGCAGCCCGACTCGCCCACCAAGGCCAAGGTCTGGCCAGCGCCGACGCGAAACGACACCGAGTCCACGGCATCGAAGTAAGCACCCGTGCGCTGCAACAAACCCTTGCGTATCGGGAATCTTACCGACAGGTTCTTGACTTCCAGCAGGTCCGCACCACCGCCGACACGATCCGTTGACGGTGGGCTGGTCATAGCAACGGGCTCGCTCGCCGCCACGGCCAGCATGCCGGGTGCGTACAGCAGGCAGCGTACGCTGCGACCTGCCGGTTGCTCCAGCAAGGTGGGTGGTGTGTACGCGCAGGCTTCGAACGCACGATCGCAGCGCGGCGCAAAACGGCAGCCCTCGAATTTTGTCCACAGCGGTGGAACGGTACCGCCGATGGCAGCCAGCGATTCGCCACGCCGGGCAGCATCGGGCAAAGCACGCAGCAGCAAACGTGCATAGGGGTGTTTGGGGGTGCGGAAGAACTCGTCTGCGCTGGCCACTTCGATGATCTGTCCGGCGTACATCAACGCCACCCGCTGCGCCATGCCCGACACCACGGCCAAATCGTGGGTGATCAACAGCAAACCCAGGCCGCGCTCCTTTTGCAAGGCCTTGAGCAAGTCGAGAATTTGCGCCTGGCTGGTAACGTCCAGCGCCGTCGTTGGCTCGTCGGCGATCAGAAAGTTCGGTTCAGCGGCCAGCGCCATGGCGATCATCACACGCTGCTTTTGCCCGCCGCTCAAGCGAAAAGGGTAGTCGTCTATGCGCCGCTCGGGCTCGGCAATGCCCACCTTGGCCAGCCACTCCAGTGCGCGTGCGCGCGCTGCCGCGCCGCGTAAAGGTGTGTGCGCTGCGATGGCCTCGACGATCTGGTGGCCTACGCGCATGACTGGGTTCAGACTGGTGCCAGGCTCCTGGAAGATCATGCCAATCTTGCCGCCGCGAATGCTGCGCATGCTGGCCTCGGGCAAAGCGAACAAATCTTCGCCTTCCAGTTCGAGCTTCCCGCCGGATATGCGACCGTTTTCCGGCAGCAGGCGCATCAGCGCCAGCGCAGTCATGCTTTTGCCGCAACCCGATTCGCCGACCAGCGCAAAGGTTTCGCCACGCGCAATGCTCAGCCGTAGCCCGTCGACGGCTTTCACCAGGCCGGCGTCGGCGTGCAGTGTGACTTCGAGGTCTTCGATGTGCAGCATTGATCAAGCCTTGGCGAGCACGCGGGGGCGTAGGCTGCGCGCGCGCGGATCGAACGCGTCGCGCACGGCGTCGGCAAACAGGTTGGCGGCCAGCACTAGCGTCACCATGGCCACAAAGGCAGCCGCAAAGCTCCACCACACGACGGGGTCGCGCGACATCTCGTTGCGCGCCATATTGATCATGCCGCCGAAGCTGTTCATCGATGGATCGACGCCGACCCCCACGTAAGTGAGCACGGCTTCGAACAGTATCAAGTCGGAAAAACTAAGCACTGTCGTGATGAGCACCAAGTGCGTCACGTTGGGCAAGATGTGGCGGCCCATGATGCGGGCGTGGCTGACGCCTAAGGCAAGGGCTGCCTGCACATATTCGAGCTCACTCAGTTTGAGCGTCTCGGCGCGCACCAAACGGCACAGCGATGCCCAACCGGTGACACCGAGGATCACGCACAGCAAGAATATCTTCAGGTCGGCGCGTTCAGCGCCGGTCTCAAACGCTTGCGGGTTCTTGTCCAAAAACACCTGCACCATCAACACAGACGCAGCGATGAGCAACACGCTGGGCACGGAGGCCAGCGTCGTGTAAACATACTGAATGACATCGTCGACCCAGCCCTTGAAGTAGCCGGCGAGCACCCCGAACGCTACCGCCAACGGCAGCATGGCCAGCGTTGCCAGTGAGCCGATCACAAACGCCGTGCGCACGCTTTTCAACATTTGGACCAACACGTCATTGCCGGTGCGGTCGGTGCCGAGCACGTGGTAGTGGTTCGCCAACATCGCCACCGGGCCGCACAACAATCCCGCGACCAACAGCGTCAAAAACGCGGCGCGCAGTGGATAGTGTGTGCGGTCGGCCGCAATTTCGCGCATGGCGGCCCACACGCCGCCATGCGCCTTGCGCCAGGCACAGGCCACAGCCACCCCAATAAGCGCCGACAACACGACTCCTAGCGCAGCGCCGGCGGCAGCGTG